>JANXNO010000055.1 GCA_025354075.1 Burkholderiales bacterium
ACGCTGCGCACGTCGGTGTGTGCGAAATACGCTTGCCACAGCGTTCGCCCGGCGAGCAACACGGCGCGCGCCTCGGGCGAGAGCGGTTTGTCTGCCAAATACTGCACCATAAAGTCGGACTCGAAACGTTCAGACGCGCCCACATCCTCCGCATTGAATGGGATGAAGTGATTCACGATAGACCACTTCTTTCCGTTCCATTCGAGGTTGTTAGCGCTGGCTGTACGGTTGCAACGGTTGAACAGCATCCACAACAAGCAATCAACCGTAAACTCACACTTCAGCGGCTTCGTAGGTTGCAAAAATTGGTCACGATCATTCAGCCATGTCGGCTTCACCAATCGACGCACAGCAAAGACAACCGCCACTTGCCAAAGGTTTTCGGGGGTGACGAAAAAACCACGGGCGCTGCTGTATCCAGACGAAAAAATGACGGTCTGTTGTTCTGCGTGTTGCAAATCGTTTCCGCCGCACAGCATGTAAGCAATCGCATTGTCAGCCCACTTTGTTCCTCGCAGGTCTTTGGTAGCCGTTGCCGGCGTGACCGCGTTTTTTAACGGGATAACGGCGACTTGATTTGTCTTGGGCCGAGGCAACCACTCGCTCAAACATTGATCGTTCGGTGTGTTGAAGAATGTCTTTTCTCCGATGGCTTGTGCGTCTTTGTCGAGCGCTTCAGCGACGATTTCAGAGAAGGGTGTTTTCAATTTTTGATTGGTTTGCCAGATTAGAAAACCAATGGGAAATTTTCCACTCAGTCCGTCAAACGCTTGGTTGTGAACTACAAAGCCACCCACGTACGTTGCATTCCAAGCGTGACGAAAAGTTGCAAGCGTTGGCGCGTTAACGTATTTCAACGTGCTGAACATGGCAAGCATGGCGTTAGGCATTTCCTTCGCGACGCGAGCGACAAATTGCGTGAATAGTTCGTTACTTGCTTTGCCGTACTGGCTCATCGCAGTTGCCGCAAACCTTGTCTTTGCAACACCCGACTTATTTTCCGCACCTTCCTCTAAAGCCGTATTTCCGCGATTTGTAGCCTCAGCATACGGCGGATTGATCAACACCAAAATCTTCTTGCCGTCCTTGATTGCCTTGCGCAATTCCGCTGGTACTTTGTTGGTCAGGCTGTAATCAATCTGGCCGAAGTCATCAATGTCGTCGTTCAGATAGTCGTACTGAAAGCGGTGCGCAGAAATGCAGGTCTTTGTTGCTTTCATCACGTCCACATCCGCCTGATCGAGCGTGGACATGAAGATGTTGCGCGGGTTGCTGTGCTTGACTTCAAGGTTGCCTACGCCGCAGCACATGTCCCAGACAATGTAGTTTTTCTGCCAGTTTTTGCCGAGCGTTTCGGTGAGCTTGTCGTACGCTTTATCCACGACTGCGAGCGGCGTGTAATACGCGCCCTTGAAGCTGCGCTCATCCAGCGGAATCAGGCTGTCGCGACGTTCGAGCAGGTAGTCGCGGTATTCCGATTTCGGCGGCCTGTGATAGATCGCCCAGAACTGGCGGTAGCCTTCGCGGTTGCCCAATTCATAGTTCTTGCCGCCCAAACTGAACACGGGTGCGCCGTTCTTGTGCAGCAGTTCAGCGGGCAAATTGGCGTGCGTAGACACCGTACCATCATGCATGATGTCGGCGAAAAATAGCAGTGCGTAATCGTCTTCATCCACGCCGCCGATTTCACGGCCGACCATCGCGACCCATTTGTCGAACACCTGCTTCAGATTGTCCGGGGTGATCTGCGTGCGAATGATTTCGCCGGACTTGATCGCGGCTTTGACGGTGGCGATGAACTCGTCTTCGTGTGTGGCGATTTTGAAGGAGACGAAGTGGGTGCCAATGTGCGCAGATATCTCGTCGAGCGCTTCTTGTGTGTACTGGCTCGCCGACTTGCCCCACTTGATCGTCTTCTTCGCCAAAAACGGCAAGACGTCAGCGGTCTTCATGATCGCCGCTTTTTCAGTGTCGATGACCGCTAAAAACGGCGGCGTCGTTTCGCCTTTGTTCAGCGCGAGCTGAACATAGTGCAGCAATTGCGTAAAGATGGCGTAACTAGAGTGCTTGCCGGTGTGCTTCGCCTCAAACCAAATTTCTTTGCTTTGAATGTCGATGAGGCCTTTGGTGTGACCCTTCAGCCCCAGCGCTTTGATGTAGGCGTCTTTGACATCTTCTTCGCTTTCGGCTTTTTGTAGTTGTGCGTAAAGGCTCATGGCTCAATTCAATCACGAGCCGAAGGAACGCCAACGAAATGTTGAGCTTGGCGAAAAATTGGAGCGCGTTGTTTGGTGAAGCGAGGTTCTAGTTCTCTTCCCTTCAAGCGTGGTAGCGTTGGCAGGCTATGCCCAGCACATTTCCGCATTGAAATAAATTCGTATTTCAACGAAAGGAGGTTAGAGGCTACTCACCCCACAAAACTGCGCCACGCGCGAAATTCGGGCTTATCATCCGCTGTACTGCGGCCAGAGCCAGCGCAGCTGACGCGCCGCCACCCCTTTCAAAGAGAGTTGCCCAATGAAAACCACCCGTTACGTGACACTGATGTGCGCGTCGATGCTCGCCTGTCTTGCACTGCCGTCGGACGCTGCGGATCGCATGCGCGCCGGTCAGTGGGAGGGCACATGGGTGGGCGCGGGGCGAACGCGACAGACGTCAAATTGCATAACGCAGGCTGACGCGGACGCCATGAATGGCGATGCCAAAGCAGTGCGCGGCTACCTGGAAAAAACTATCCCGCCGAGCATTTGCAAAATCTCTGACATGACCATCAACGGCGGTCAGATCGTCTATACGGCCACGTGTCAGGGCAAGGCCAACGTGATCACAACCAATCATCATGGTGACCACTTCGATTCGATAGACAGTTCAGGCGCCAAATCTGAAGCAAAACTGGTTGGGGCCTGCAAATAGCCCGGCGTAGGTCGGACAGCCGAAGGGGTTCCGCCTTGTGGCCTGTTCGGTGATTGATTTTGCAGCGATGAAGTGCGCATTTTGATGCGTACCCTACGGCAAGAAATGGCAACAGCTTTGTGCTGAAATGACTGCTGCCTGCGGGCTTAGCCGTGTTTATGCGTACACACGAGTTATGGCATAAACGGGCACTCTGCCCATATCAAACGGCGCTTGCACACCAGAGCTATTGCGAAAGCCGCGCACCGAAAAACCGTAAGCACCAACGACAGCCGCAACTGTCGCACGGCGCTTTGTCCTACACAAACCCCAAATTCTTGCTAGCAAACGCGCCAATATTCGGCGCAACGGTTGCAAGTTTTGCGGCAGGTACTCCGAACCAGGTGGCGAGTGTTGAAGCGTATTGATCGACCGATGTTGTCGGCAACCAGCGGCCTTCGCCGGTGACGTCGTCGCTGCCGCCCAGTTGCAGATTGGGGAAGGTGCCGTACATCGTTCCGCCCTTTACTGCGCCGCCCATCACGAGCTGGTGATTGCCCCATGCGTGATCGGAGCCGGTGCCAGCAGATTTGAAGGTGCGCGCAAAGTCTGACAGCGTGAAGGCTGTGACATTGTTTGCCACACCCAGCGAGACCGTGGCATCGTAAAAGGACTTCATCGCCGAACCCACTTGGGCAAGCAAGGTTTGCTGAGTGTTGAACTGATTGGTGTGGGTGTCGAAACCGCCCAGCGACACAAAGAAGATCTGCCGCGACAATCCAATGGTTGCCCGCGCCTCGATCAGCTTGGCTACTTGCAGCAATTGCTGCGAAAGACTGTTGCCGGTTGTGTTGAACAAGCTGGCGACACTTGAGCCGGTGGCGCTGATGATTGGATTGACCTTGGCGGAAAGGGCAATGGCCTGCTCGGTTTGCTCCGCTGCGGACTTCACCAAAAGGTGATCTTTGCCTTGTTGCAACAGCGTGTTGAGTGCGGTTGCGCGCGCCTGCGTCATCGCGTCTGTGGCCGTGAGGCCGGACAATCCGAAGGTGCCGGACGAAGGAATTGCCAGCGGGCTTTGCGAATTGCCAGTGGTGTAGAGCGCGGAGCCCGCAACGGAGGTGAGCACCGGGAACGTGTTCGTGCCGTTGCTTGCGGCCATCGCGTCTGCGAGGCGTCCGCCCCAGCCGGTTCGCGACGGTTGATCGGACACCAAGCTTTGCCATTGCGCCTGCTGATCTGAGTGCGAGAACAGTTGATACGGACGGCTCATCCCGGCTAAATATTGCGCCTTGGTGATGGGTGCCAAGAGCGGCCCCATGTTGGCGACCACGGCGAGCTTGTTGTCACCAAACAACGGATGCAGCGCTGAGAGCGATGGATGAAAGCCGTAGGTGGAGGCGGTGTTGCTGGGCCGGAACGTCAGCAGCTCGCTCTGTGCGATGTTGATGTTGGATGCCGTGTTGCGCACGGCGCTGTACGCTGCGTAGCCCGCTGCGTCGGCTGGGATGATGACGTTGTTGCCATCATTGCCACCGAACAGAAAAATGCAGACCAGTGCCTTGTAATCAGACGGTGCTGATTGCGCCTGAGCAAACGGTAACGTGAAGCCGCTGAGGCCGGAGGCGAGCGCACCGGCGGACAGTGCTTTGAGGGTGTTACGACGAGAGATATTCATGATGGTATTTCCTTATCAATCGTTGCGTTAGCGAACGACTTGCGCTTCGGGCGCAGCGATGGATAGATAGAGCGCAGCACGGGCGCGGCCCGTCGGATCGCTGACCGGCACCGCGTCAATCGCGGTCTTCATCGCGGCACGGGTGCTCGCGGTGAGCTTGCCACTGAACATCACTTCGTTGATGCGATTGAGTAGCGCGTTGCTGTCCGACGCGATGCTGGTGTAGGGCGTCCAATCGAACTGTGTACCCGTCGCGCCGTACAGCGCAGTGCTGATGCCAATGCTGCCGTACAGCGTCGACTGCGCGTAATTGATGCGTGACAGCGCGGTGGTCGAATTGAAAATTCCGAACTCGGGGCCGATCACCCCGGCAGAGGCGATCACGTAATCCGGCGGGTAATAGTTGAACACGGACGGCGCACTGAACACACCCTGCGCCATCGCGCCACCGCTGTTGTAGAACGCGTAGCCGTCGGTCTTCGCCGAGAGCGCGCGGGCAAGGTTGGTGATCATCAACACCGGCTCGTTCAAGTGACCGTAGGAGGGCTCGTACTTCGCGGCACCGCGTGCTTCGACGTCAGTGAGAATGGCGATGACGACGGCTTTCAGATCACCACGCACACCGCTGCCGTTGTTCTTGAACACGTTGGTAACGCGCTGCACATAGCCCGGACTTGGCTGACCGGTGACGAGCTTCTGGATCATGAATTTGGAGAAGAAAGGCGGCACGTTGGCATAGCCAAAAATATTGTCCAGCGCGCCGGTCATGTCCGCGAACGTGCTGGTGCCTGCGGGGGCCACTGCACTGCCGAGCAAATCCTTGGTGCCTACGTCGTGATAGGTTTCACGCGTCTCCATGGTGCCTGCGAGGTTCGAGCCATTGAGGCCCGCCGTCGGCGTGCTGCCTGCGAGTGTCGGATAGGTCCACCCGGTGAACACTTTCGCGAAACCCTTGATTTCGTCCTGGGTGTAGGCCTCAATCGGCAGGCCGTCTGGTCCTTTCTTGTCGGTGCCGTCGTCGTTGAGCAGATTCACACCTTGCGAAAATAGTTGCAGTATTTCGCGGGCGTAGTTTTCGTTCGGCGACGCGCCGGTGGTGGTCGCTTTTCGATTGTTGGCCATGTCGAGGAAACGGCCCATGGCCGGATGCAGCGACACTTTTTCGAGCAGCGTACGGAAGTTGCCGAACGCGTTGTCGCGCAACATTTGCTGGTAGTCGCCCATGCCATACGACAGGTTGACATCGGTCACCGAGATGACGAAGAACTGACTCAATGCCCAGGCCACGCGCTGGCGCAACTGGTCGTTGCCGGTGATGGCCTGTTTGTAGAACTCAAGCTGAGTCGGAAACAGCGTGTAATTGTCGCGCTGGCAATAGGACGTTGGTGTGATCGGTTGCGTGGTGTCGTTGACGCAGCTGTCAGGTCGGGTTTGTGGCGTGTAAGCGCGCGGCGTATAGCGCGATGCGTTGGCGGCGAATTGCTCGGTGAGCCATCCGTTGGTACCAATGGTGGTGACGCGGTCAATCTCGGCAGGTGTCGGGCCGAAGCTGGCTTGCTTAAGTAAGCGCGTCGCATCGAGGCGCTTTTCTGCCGTGGACAGTGGCAGGCACATCGAAACGCCTTCAAGCGTGTATCCCTTCGCTGCGTAGGACTGATAGAAGCTGAAATCCTCGAAGTAGCGATGATTCGCTGGGCCATTGCCGCCGTTGTTAAAGCTGCGGTAGAGCGCGGTGCTGCCACCGACGCAGGGGTTATTTGTCGCGATCAGGGTTTGCAACGGTTCAAGGGCGTACCAGGCGATGCCCTCGTAGATAAAGCCAGGCGTGTTCAGCAGCAACGTGCGGTCAGCCTCGCTAAGGGTGAAGAAGTGTGATGCCACGCCTGGAGCGAAGAATCGATACACCGGTTTGGCATTGCTATCCTGCCCTTGGGTGAGGGCGGAGAACGTCACGCCGGTGCGCTTCCAGCCGATGCTTGCGTACTGATCGAGTAACGCCCAGTCGGACGGGGTGGCCGTGATGAAATACTTGTTAAACGGCGCGTTAAAAAATTCGACGATGGTGGCGGCAGGTTCCGCCGCATACGCCACCGGTGCCACCGTCTGGAGGGCTGCTACCCCGAAAATCGCGAAAGCTGCAGAGCTGATCCGCATAGTGTTTCCCCAAAAATTACGAAGACTAAACGTTGCTTGTTTGTGCAACGTGTAGTGTCGCGTGAACGATGACCCAAACTTACTTTCCAAACGTAACAAACTATTTCGCTATGCGCAGCTTTTGGTTATTTTGGACGACGGGCATGAGTAACAGCTTTTTGGCAAATCATCCATTCAACCTGGGCTCAGAGGCTGAAAAGATGAAAAGTCGATAGCAAAACGGCCATCTAATGCACACTGCCGAAATCGCACATTTAGAACTGTGCATAACTCACTATTTTTACGTTAGTTTTTGCTGTATGTTCACATGAATTTAGTGATGTAACTTATTGATAACAAAAGGCAATACGTTAATCGTAAGAAAATCGCCAACTTGTGAGTAAAAGTGGGGATTAGCGGCAAAAGGTGGGATAATCTTTTGCATATGTTTAACGGCGCACCCAATTTAAGTCTCGACGCGAAGGGCCGCATGGCGATCCCCACGCGCTATCGGGATGCGCTCGGCTCGAACATTGTGATCACTGCAGACCCCAGCGGTTGCCTGCTGCTGTTCCCCGCTGACGCGTGGCAGCCGTTCGAAGATCGCGTTAGTGCGCTGCCGAACATGAACCCGAGGATCAAGGCCATGCAGCGCCTGTGGCTCGGCTACATGACCGAGACTGAGGTGGACGCCGCCGGTCGCGTAGTGCTGTCGCTTGAAATGCGCACATACGCCAAGATTGATCGCAAGGTGCAGTTTGTTGGGCAACGGGATCGTTTCGAGTTGTGGTCTGAGGCGGGCTGGCAGAAGGAAATCGAACTGGCGCAGCACAGCTGGCGCGAGGATATTCCCGCCGAGCTGGCTGGCTTGTCGGTATGAGTCGAGCGCGATGCCACCTGACTCCCACATCTCTGTATTGCTACGAGAGGCCTGCGACGCTTTGCAGCCAGAACGCAACAAAAGCGCTGTTCGTGAAAGCCGCGTGTTCGTTGACGGCACGTTCGGACGCGGCGGACACAGCCGCGAATTGCTTCGACTTATGCCCGCCGACGCGCGGCTCATCGCGATTGATCGCGACGCCGCAGCGGCAGAATCAGCGCGTGAAATTGTTGACCCGCGCTTCACCTTCGTTGCCGCGCACTTCGGCGGCATCACGCAAGCGCTCGCGAGTGTTGGTGTCGGCCTTAATCAAGTCGACGGCCTATTGCTTGACATTGGCGTTTCGTCGCCGCAGCTGGACGACGCGTCGCGCGGATTCAGCTTCATGCGCGACGGCCCCCTTGACATGCGCATGGACCAATCGCGCGGCACCTCCGCCGCCGAGTGGATTGCTACAGCCCCGATCAACGACATAGCGGAGGTCATCCGTGACTACGGTGAAGAGCGGTTTGCTCAGAGGATTGCAACAGCGATTGTTGAGGCACGCGAGCGGCAACCGCTCGAGCGAACCGTTCAGCTTGCGCAGATTGTCGAAAAAGCCGTCACAGCGCGGTGGACAGGGCAGCATCCGGCCACGAAAACCTTCCAGGCTATTCGGATTCACATCAATCAAGAGCTCCAGGAGCTACGGATGGCCTTGAGCGCGGCGCTGCCGTTGTTAGCAATTGGTGGCCGACTCGCGGTCATCAGTTTTCACTCGCTCGAAGATCGCATGGTCAAATTGTGGATGCGCGATCAGGCGGGTCGCACGCCTGAAGATCCGCGCTTGCGCCACCTGCCGCAGGTTGTGACGCGAACCGCTTTGATCAAAGTAGTGGGCCGTGACATTGCGCCGTCTGACGCTGAAGTGCGCGCCAATCCACGTTCGCGCAGCGCACGTTTGCGCGTTGCTGAAAAATTGGGAGTGGCAGCGTGACGCGGGTCAACGTTGTGCTGGGAATTCTCGTGTGGGCGAGCGCGTTTGCGCTGGTGACGAGCCAGTATCGCGTACGTCATCTAACTGTTGAAATCAATCGCGCGCGAGACTTGGCTTATCAGTTAGAAACAGATCGCAATCGCGCTACGCTGGTGCAATCGCGACTGTCGACGCCGACCATCGTCGAGCGCACCGCGCGTGAGCGGCTGGGTATGGATTTGCCCGAAGGTGCGCGCACGCAAATCGTTGAACTTAGTGGTATGACCAACGCTACCGCCCCAAGCGCGCAATGAAGACTACAAACAAGAAAATGGCGACCCCTGAGTTTGCCGTCTGGCGTGTGCGCGCAGTCGCGTACGGCCTGCTCGTGGGCTTCGTGGTGCTCGCGGGGCGAGGTGTGTATTTGCAGGTGGTGCAGCATGACGACCTGACCAAACGCGGTGATGCACGCACTACGCGCGATCTCGTGCTGCCTGCCCATCGCGGACGACTGCTGGATCGTGAAGGCGCGGTACTCGCGTCAAGCGTACCTGCGCGCGGCGTGTTCGCCTTTCCTGATCAGGTAGAACTCACGACGCCCCAACGCGAAGGTCTTGCCAAAGCGCTGAATCTGCGGCCGAAAGATGTGGATCGCAAGCTCGATACGGAGCGGGATCTGGTGTTCCTTGCGCGCGGGATTTCACCGGAACAAGGGCAAGCGATCACCGCGTTGAAGATCGCGGGCGTTGCCGTGCAAACCGAATTCAAACGCGAATATCCATCGCAAGAAGTGATGGGCCAAGTGCTAGGCATCACCAACGTGGATGACCTCGGGCAAGAGGGTTTGGAGCTGGCGCAAAACGACTGGCTTTCCGGAAAACCGGGCTTGCGTCGCGTCACCATTGATCGTCGCGGCAGCGTGGTGGAAGAGCACGGCAGCCTGCGCACGCCGCAGCAGGGCCGCGATCTGCAACTCGCGCTCGACAGCCGCGTGCAGCATCTCGCGTTCCGTGAACTCAAGCGCGGCGTCGAAGCGCATCGCGCTAAGGGTGGCGCGGCAGTGGTGCTCGACGCGAAATCAGGCGAAATCGTTGCGCTGGTGAATTACCCGACGTCGGTTCCTGGTGATCGTTCTGCCGCCGCAACGGGTGGCCTGAGAAATCGCGCCGTGGCCGACTTGTTCGAGCCCGGTTCCACGATGAAACCATTCACCATCGCAACCGCTATCGAAACGGGCGTGTTGAACCCCGATGCGTTGATCCCAATGCCCGGTAGTACCTACACCCTGAACGGCGCCACCATCCGCGACACGCACACCATCGGCAGCAACGGCGTTGCATCAGTCACCGAAATCATCCAGAAATCAAGCAACGTCGGCACCGCAAGAATCGCCGAGCGTCTGTCGAACGAAGTCATGTGGCGGCAACTGCAACGCGCAGGTTTTGGCCGCGCGCCGCAAACCGGTGTGCCTGGTGAGGCGCACGGTCGCCTGCGCGCACCGCAATCGTGGCGGCCGATTGAAAAAGCCACGATGAGCTATGGCTACGGCCTGTCGGTGAACCTCGTGCAATTAGCGCGGGCTTACACGATTTTTGCCAATCAGGGCGCGCTGGTTGACGTGACGCTACTCAAAAACGGCGGCGCTGCACGGCAAACAACCGTGTACTCGCCGGCCACAATCCGTGCCGTATTGCCCATGCTCGAAAAAGCGACGTCGAAAGAAGGCACCGCACCTCTCGCACAAGTGTCCGGGTATCGCGTCGCGGGCAAAACTGGCACGGCAAAAAAACTCGCAGGCGCAACGTACTCTGAAGGCCGCTACGTCGCGTCATACGTCGGCCTCGCCCCGGTCAGCAATCCGCGCTACGTGGTCGCTGTGATGATCGACGAACCTGCGGGTGGCATCTTTTACGGCGGACAGGTGGCTGCGCCTGTGTTTTCTAGCGTGATGGGGCAAACATTACGCCTGATGGAGGTGCCGTACGACGCGCCACTACCGACGCAACCGGGTAACAGCGACACCATTGTCGCCATCGTCCGGGAGGGCAATTGATGGCTGTATCCGCGAACGCAGTTGCCATCGTTAGCCAGCTTGACCGATTGGGCGTCAAGCGGCAACGCGTGACGATCGATTCGCGCGGCGTCGCTGCGGGCGATGTATTCATCGCGATTCCCGGATCCAAAGTGGATGGACGAGATTTCGTCTCGTCTGCTCTCGCGCAAGGCGCAGCGGCGGTGTTGCGTGAAACCGCTAGCGTGACAGTAAAAAGCGACGACAAACGAGTGATCGACGTAGAAAATCTGTCTGCGCAATTGGGTGACATCGCCGACGCGTTCTACGATCATCCATCGGCGTCTTTGCGAGTGATGGGTATCACCGGAACCAACGGAAAAACCTCCGTCGCAAGCTGGTTATCGCAGGCGTTCTCGGCGCTAGACATTCCCTGCGGTGCTGTCGGAACACTCGGCGTGAGTCTAGGTTCGAAGACGTGGTCGACTAACAATACGACTCCCGACGCAGCTCACGTGCAAACGATTTTGCGCGACCTCAAGGACGCAGGCGCAGTGGCTGTGGCAATAGAAGTCAGCTCGCACGCTTTAGCGTTGCATCGCGTCACCGGCACGCAGTTTGACGCCGTCGTCTTCACTAACCTGACACAAGATCATCTCGATTTTCATGGCTCGATGGAGGCGTACGGTGCTGCTAAAGCAAAGCTGTTCACCGACTATCTGGTCAAGCACCGAATCATCAATGCAGATGACGACTTCGGGGCAAAACTAATCGCGAAGCAACTGCCCAATACGCTGAGCTACGGCCTTGATCACGGCGACGTTCGCGGCGAAGTCGTCTCGATGAACGCCAGTGGAATGCAACTCACAATTTCGTTTGCCAGGCTGGACGTTAGCGTTAAGACAAGCCTGATCGGGCGCTTCAATGCGTACAACCTGCTGGCGGTCGCGGCAACGCTCATTGCTTCAAATGTGTCGCTTGAAAAGGTTGCGTCACTCCTGAGCACGCTGACTGCGGCACCGGGTCGTATGCAACGCGTAAATACAGGCCTGGCGGCAATTGAGCCCAGTGTGTACGTCGACTATGCGCACACGCCGGACGCGTTAGCGAAGGCGCTCGATACGGTGCGTGAAACGCGCCCGCAAGCGCTCACGGTTGTGTTCGGTTGTGGCGGTGATCGTGATCGCAGCAAGCGCCCGCTAATGGGAAAAATCGCCACTGATCGTGCAGATCGTGTGTATGTCACAAGCGACAACCCGCGCAGCGAACAACCCGTGACAATCATTGACGAGATCGTTGCCGGTGTTGGCGGGGATCATCGAGACGCTTTGAATGCAATTGTGCTGCGACGCGACGCAATTCAACAGGCCATCAAAACTGCAAACACCGCAGATGCGATCCTAATTGCCGGGAAAGGGCACGAAAATTATCAGGAAATCAATGGGGTCCGCCATCCGTTTTCTGACGTAGACGAAGCGCTGTTAGCGCTTGCCGCCCGCAATCTGCCAAAGCAAAACGCTAACGAGGCTCGACATGTGGGGCAGTGATTTTTTGGCGAAAGCCTGTCTTGCTCAGGTATGCGGGCCAACGCAACAATTCACATCGGTATCGACTGACACTCGTACGCTGCAACCGGGTGCGCTGTATGTTGCCCTTCGTGGTGAAAACTTTGACGGACATCGCTTCGTTGAACAAGCCATCAAGGCCGGCGCTACTGGTATTCTGGTTTCGCAACCAGCAGAGGCGAGCGCCGAAATCACGGTCATGCTGGTCGCTGATACGTTGATTGCGCTGCAACAAATGGCTCACGCATCGCGCGTTGCGTTCGACGGCCCGGTAATCGCGGTAACAGGCAGCAACGGAAAAACTACCACCAAAGAAATGATTGCGGCGGTGTTGCGCGCGCACTACGGTGCGGACGCTGTATTGGCTACCACCGGCAATCTGAATAATCACATTGGCGTGCCGCTAACACTGCTCGCACGCAAGGCGTCGCACAAAATTGCTGTCATCGAAATGGGCATGAACCACTTCGGTGAAATTGCGCTTTTGACCGAGTTAACTGAGCCGACGATAGCCGCCATTACTAATGCCGCACCAGCACACCTAGAAGGTGTCGGCTCGCTTGCTGGTGTCGCAGAAGCGAAGGGTGAAATCTTTGCTGGACTGCGCGCGGGCGGCGTTGCTGTGCTCAACGCGGATGACTATTTCCTGCCGTACTGGCAGGTGCTCAATCGC
>JANXNO010000107.1 GCA_025354075.1 Burkholderiales bacterium
CAATTAGAAGCGGTCAACGGAGAGGCGCAAAAGACGCAGCAAGCCCACCAACCGCTCAGATTCCAAGGCCAGTACTTCGACGAAGAAACCGGGCTTCACTACAACCGCTTTCGGTACTATGATCCCGATCAAGGTCGGTTCTGTTCACGGGATCCGATTGGGTTATGG
Source organism: Burkholderiales bacterium (assembly GCA_025354075.1). GTDB lineage: Bacteria > Pseudomonadota > Gammaproteobacteria > Burkholderiales > Casimicrobiaceae > Casimicrobium. The sequence continues at coordinate 169 of JANXNO010000107.1, forward strand.
GGGGGGCGAAAATGCGCATCAATACGCACCGAATGCCACTGGATGGGTCGATCCACACGGCTTGCTTTGCTGGGCCGCTGCAAAAAAAGCTTACTGGAAAGCTAAAGCAGTTGCTGAACTGATGAGCCCTACCGGTAAATACTCGCCCAAAAACATTGACGCCATGTCTAGGGGCAACGCGCCATCAATGCTCGCAAGAGTTCGCCTTAAGGACGGAAGCATCGTTGAGCGGTCAATTCCGATGGAACTACACCACACGTATCTGCCCCAGAGGTGTGGTTCGGAGAAGGCAAATGAAGCTTGGAACCTCACTGAGGCAACGCCGTGGGGTCACGCATCAATGGACAAATATAGGTATCCCGGCATGGAATTAATCAAAATTATCAAAGGAACCAATGGGTTCTAATTCTTGAAGGAAGTACGATGAAGAAACCTCAGTGGGCGGAGCAATGGACGGAGGATGATCGACAGGCTTCGATCTTTCGCGGGGTTGCACTAGGTGGTGGCGCTGAAAAGTATGGCGCAGGCGTTAATTCGGACGAGGCGCAAGATTTCCTGAATGCCCTGTGGCAAAAATTCAAAGCTACTGGTATTGCGACGCCAGACGTGACGTGGATCACTGAATCGCTCCCCAGTGAAGTTGAGGCGTGGGTGGATATCGAACTGCGAAGCAAATTTCCCGCTCCGAACGGCAGACCCGTCTGGATTGACACGCCAGATTGGCGGTTTCACAACGGCGAGCCAATGCTGTATCTGGGTTGCGTGGTGAGCGACATGCGCAATACCGACGAAACGAAATCAAAGCGGTACGTATATCTGTTTGAAGGAAAATCCCGCTCTGATCTCGGCGGGCACGAGGTGGTCTACAAAATGAGTATTCAGGACTCCAATTCCGTTGGAAGCAGCCACTACGGTTAATTTTCACGACTGAAGTCTCTGGATATCCAGCGGGCGCAGGCAGCTGATGGACGCTAAGACGACTATTTTTGGTGACGTGGTTCTAAACGGTACCGATGACGGGATGCTGTCGCAGGACGGTGATCTGATCTTGAGTGGATTTGCGTCCGGAACGCCGTCGGTTAGCCTACTCCATGTTCCAATGCAAAAGTACGCAAAACTCTTACGCGATCTCGCTCCACTTTCATTCACCTACGTAAATTTGACCGACGAATCAAGCACCGTCGACATGAGCTTGTTCCGCGACGTCGGTCAGCTTGCTCGGCTCAGTGTCCAGACTTCCGTGCAACACAGCTTTGTGTTGGGACGCGACGTATCGGAATTTGTGGCCCTTCGAGAGGCTTCGATTCGTGGGTCGATTCCAAAGGCGTTTCCGGAAATCGATCTATTCCCCAACGTTGTGAAATTGACGACAGACTTCGCAAAGGGGACTTCGCCGAAGTGGATGGCTTCGAAAAGACTTATTGACTTAACCGTTTATGGATTACGGGCAGATGACGTCAGCTTGCTTTGCGAATTGACTGCATTGCGCCGACTTTGCCTAGTAGACGGCTCGTTGCAATCCTTGAACGGGCTCGAGGAAATACCTGCTTTGGAAACGCTACATTGCGTACGAACGAGACGGCTCAGTGACTTGTCGGCGTTAAATAAATCAAAGCGACTGGTGAATATAAAGTTTGAGTCGTTCAGGAAAGTCACAGACTGGTCTGCTCTGGCACACTCCTCGAAGTGGCGCAGCATCAGCGTAGAGATTGCCGACTCAATAGGATTTATTGAATCTCTGCCGCACCTCACATTTTTCTATTGTGGCGAAGTGCTTGACGGAAATACAAGCTTCGCCGCGAATCATGCGGTATTGACGGCGGCTGAAAACGAGAGTTTGCGATTACAGCGTTTGGGGACGCCTGAAAACATTCCATTTTACGAACTGCTTTTTTGATTCGTATGTAGAGCGCGTCCGATTAGTTATCGCCGCAAGAATTGTCCTGCATCACCCTCAACGGTGACGGCCAGCCCACGGCCAACACCGCCACGACCGGGGCGGCAACCTGCTCGAAACCATCGAGCTCGCAGCATCAGCAAAAGCAGGAAAAAGCACCACCGCCTACGGCTACGACCGCTTAGGCCAACTGCTCAGCGCCACACGCAGTGCAGCCCACCAGCCCACGCTCAAAGAGCGCTTCGCCTTTGACCCGGCGCACACCGTGGTGCCGCTGCCGGGCGGTGAACCAGGCTCCGGCAACGCCACCCCCGCCACCTCCACCACCCCCGCCAACCCATCCAAGGCAAGCAACCCCGCCAACCCCGCCTACCGCTACGACGGCCACGGCAACCTGATCGAGAAGCGATTGGGTAACCCCGCCAGCCCGCACACCGTCATTCACCTGCAATGGGATGTCGAGCACCAACTGCAAGCGAGCCTCACGCTCAAGAAAACCGCCACCGAGCAAGGCCGCAGTCTAGAAACCACCACCCGCAGCGAATACGCCTACGACGGCTTTGGGCGACGCATTCTGAAGCGCACCACGCACCTCAAAGCGGCGCAGACGAAAGCGGGTAGCGGTAACACCGGCACCACCGCTAACAACACCAACACCACCACCGCCTTCACCTGGGACGGCAATCGACTGCTCGAAGAAACAAGCAACAACAAACGCCTCACCTACCTGTACGAACCGGACTCGTTTGCGCCACTGGCGCAGTTGGTGCATGAACCGCCACGCACCGACTCAAAACAACCGTTCGCCCTGAGCGAAGCGAAGGGTTTGATCGCAGGAGAAAACGCAGACGACGACGAGTCCCCCCGCGCCGCACAAACCCGCCTTCTCGACCAAATGCAGCACGAGCGGCGCGAGATGCGCGCCAAGCTCGCGTTGGCCTACGCGAAAGGACAACGACGCGCCATTCCTGCGGCGCATGCGGTACGTGAAACCACGAGCTCAACAGCCGTCAGCAAACAAGCGACAAACGTTGCAATCGAAGCCACCACCGTTCAAGCAAAACCCAAAACATGGCAAGTCCATTACTTCCACAACGACCAGATCGGCACCCCGCGAGAGCTCAGCAACGAGCAAGGCGAGATCACCTGGGCGGCTAGCTACAAAGCGTGGGGCAATACGATCAAAGTGGAGTGGCTCCAAACTGACGCGACCCCCGAATCACACGAAGCAAAGGCGCATCAACCGCTACGTTTCCAAGGCCAATACTTCGACGAAGAAACCGGGCTTCACTACAACCGCTTTCGGTACTATGATCCCGATCAAGGAAGGTTCTGTTCGAGAGATCCGATTGGGCTTGTTGGGGGTGAAAATCTTCGTCAATACGCTCCGAATCCAAGCGGTTGGGTTGATCCAACTGGGTTGGCATGTTGGCAGGATAAATTCAGGAAACGCCCCAAAGAAGAGGTTGAAAGGCTACGCAAGGAGTTTGATTCAAAGCATCGCGGTGAGTATCTGAAACAGCTAGCAAATACACCGGGAGCTGATAGGGCTTTTAGCGCCGATCAGTTAGCTGCGATGAGAAACGGTAGCGCCCCACTGGGCTCCGATGGAAAATTGATGGTGGTTCACCATAAGGTGCCGCTGTTCCGAGGCGGTGAAAATGCGACCGCAAATTTCGACTTACTGACTGCAAGCGAACATCAGAAGCGCATGAAAGACCTTCACTATTACCCGGATGGAAAAAACCCTTATGGATGTCCCTGAACTATCTTGTTCGGCGTGTAGCAAAACGTTTGTGCCAAGCCTCGAGCAGCTTGAACTCATTTCTGAGCGGAAGGCCGCTGGCGCACATATTGCCATGCTGAAGTGTCCGAATTGTTGGATGAGTTTTAGTGTTGACTTGTCTACGGGAATTGAGCCGCGCGAGGAAACAATTTATCGTTGTCCGGTATCTCGCTGTACTGGAATTGTTGCCAACATAGAAAATCCTGAGAATTCGTCCGAATCGGTGTGGGGTTGCTCATATTGCGGGTCGTACTGGACCAACCTGATTGATTTAATCGGCGACATACGAGAGGCGATCAGGCGTCATCCATATCGCGAGCGCTTCTATGTGGAAACCGATGCCGGATACCAGCCGTCTACTATCGACATGGACGAAAAATACTACGAAATGATTACGCAGGAACCGCAGGACGAAGCGAGCGGGTTCCGCCGAGATTGACTCAATTACCTGCGCGACATTCAAGGCCGACTGCTACAGAATATCGTCGCCGGACAGATCGGTCGCCTGTTGCCGATTTCGATCAACGCGAATACGCTTCCGGTGGCAGTGCGTCGGCGTACCATGCGCTGACCATAGCGGCGTGGATCCGGCAAATTTCCCGAGGTCTATGCGGACGCAAGTTCAGGCGTTTACAGCGCTTGATGACATTTGCGTGGCGAGCAGTAAGGAGCTTGCTAATCCTCAGTATGGCCCAGGTGGCGCAACACAGTACTACGTCACGGTCGCGGACAGAGTTAAGTTGGTTCCCGGTCCGACGATTGGCCTCAAATGATTGACTTTGAGGTAGGGTGTTATTCGCCTTCAAGCGAGGTTAGTTTCCCTCTTTTGGGGCTAACTTACGAAACCGCGACGCGCGAGTATAAAGAATGGCACAAGCATACGAATCCCCACATCGCGACGCTTGTATCGCTGCGGGGACCCGATGAGGAGTTGGTTGAAGGAAAGTCGTTCTCCGTGTACTTGGGCTTCGACGGGGACACGCTTCTCGACCTTGTATTGCGGCCCAACTTTGGGTCAATGCATGACCTAGCATGGGAAGAGATTAGTTCAGAAAAGTTGGTCGATCAAACGGCCGAGTTGGCTCGAGTTGTGACATTGTTGCTCGGTGCTTCCGCTAAGCCAAAACGTGGTTCCTGTCGAATCTGGTCACTGATTTGGGGGGAAATCGAGGTGTGGGGCGAATCGCGAAGTTTTTCCTATGGCGTTCGACTGACGCCTCGGCCAACACTACGCTAAATTTTTTCGCCATCGTTACATGAATCAACACTGCCTTATTTACGAAAATTTTGATCGGTTGCTGGAGTCGGCTGCGAGGGCGATTTTGACGACAGTCGGTGTAACCAGACTTCGATATGTTGAACGGCAGCTCGCAAATCAAGGCTATGATTTCTGGTGGGAAGGTAGGCTAAATGGGATACGGTACCGCGTTCGTGGAGACAGTTGGTATCCAGAGAAACTGCGGCAGACAATCACGGTGATATTGACGGGCGAATCAGCAGAAGCGAGGGTTCAGATATTGAGCGACGCAGCGCAGAACAATGGCTGGTCGATGCGCGCAAAGTGAGTGTCGAGCAATCAAGGGTCACAAGTGTCCGCGCCGATTGAACATCCACTTGGTGTCCTATCTGTACGACCGCGAAGGTGACCTGGTCGAAGTGCGAAACGCTGTAGGCGAACCCACCCGTCAATTCGCCTACGACAATCACATGCTGGTGATGCATCGCCA
>JANXNO010000111.1 GCA_025354075.1 Burkholderiales bacterium
CGGCGAAGCGTAGCCCTGTAGGAGCGGCACCGCCGCGACCCACGATTTAAGTAAACCCGTCGCGGCAAGCCGCTCCTACAAAAACAAAAGACCGCATGGCCGCACCAGAACTTCCCACCACCGCAGTTACCGAGCCTGCCAAAGCCAAGCCCAAATCCGCCCGCCGCTGGGCGCGTGAATTTGCGTTGCAAGGGCTCTATGAGTTTTATGTGGCTGGCCATGATCCGGTATCAATTCGACGGGGCGCTGAAAAGCAGGACGACTTCAAGCGCGCCGACAAAGAGTTTTTTCGCGAGATGTGGCGTGGTCTGTCAGAAGACTGGGAGCCGCTGGTGGCGCTGGTGCAGCCGCACATTGATCGTCCGTTCGCGCAGGTCAGCCCGATTGAGCGTAGCGTGATTTTGATCGGTGCATGGGAGCTTAAAAATCGTCTCGACATTCCGTATCGCGTGGCGATCAACGAGTCGGTTGAACTGGCGAAAAGTTTTGGCGGTACCGACGGTCACAAATGGGTGAACGGCGTGCTCGATAAAGTGGCACCGCTGCTACGCGCTGACGAGATCGCGGCGGGTCCGCGTTCACGTCCGAAACCGACGAAGTAGCACTCGTTTCGATACGTGAAAAGTGAAACAGCTTTTTTGTCAAATGGCGATTTCATTGGACATAAATCGCTATTTAGCCGTTTATCGACTTATAGCAAAATATGCCGTTACGCCCAATTGAAATGGGCGTTTCAGAGAAAAGTTGATCTGCAATTTTTCGCTCAAATGCGAGCGTGCACGTGACCGAATTCGAGCTCATCGCCAGATATTTCACGCGTCCCAATCGGTCCGCACTGCTTGGCAATGGCGATGATTGCGCCATCGTCGCTCCCAGTGCAGGCAACGCGTTCGCAGTCACCACCGACACCTTGATTGAAGGCCGTCACTTCCTGCCAACGCTTGATCCGTTCAAGCTCGGCCGCCGCGTGGTCAACGTGAACTTCAGCGACCTCGCCGCAATGGGCGCGCTTCCGCGCTACGCCTTGCTCTCGCTGACGTTGCCACAGATTGACGAAGACCGGATTTCGCGATTTAGCGACGGCCTGTGGTCAGCGCTTGACGCGTACGGCGTCGAGTTGATCGGCGGCAACACGACCAAGGGACCGCTTGCTATTGCGATGACCGTGTTCGGCGAATTGCCGCCCAACGCAGCGCTCACGCGTTCAGGCGCGCGTGCGGGTGACGAGCTGTGGGTCAGCGGTACGCTGGGCGACGCTGGGTGGGCGTTGACCAGTCTCATTCGGGATCGCAGCAGTGATGGCGGTTTTGCCATCGAGGCAACCGCGGCACAGATTGAAAAGTACGAATCTCCCAACGCGCGAGTGGCGCTCGGCCTAGCGTTGCGCGGCATCGCGACAAGCTGCATCGACATCTCAGACGGCTTGCTGAGCGAAGCGAAGCACCTCGCAACGGCGTCCGCCGTGAGCATCGAGATCGACATCGAGGCGATTCCCAGCGGTATTGAGGCGATTGATCGTAGCGACAAGTGGTCGGCGGCGCAGCGACTCAATGCAGCGACTAATGTGGCCGAGCGTGATGCATTGATCGTTGCACAGCTTGCCCAGCACTGCCTGCTGTCCACCGGTGACGCCTATGAGCTGCTGTTCACCGCGCCACACGATCAGCACGACGCCATTGCAGAGATACTCAAACGCGAAAACCTGCCCGGCGCATGCATCGGACGGGTGACCACCCTCGACGCTGCAAACCCCGTCCGCGTGCTTGACGCGCAATCTCGCGCGATGGACATCGAAGTCAAAGGCTGGGATCATTTCGCATGAGTGATGTTTCCCTATCTTCAACCGCCCCGATAAAGCCCACGTTGCGCTTCATGCTGTCACATCCGGCGCATGTGATTTCGCTGGGCTTTGGCAGCGGGCTCGCGCCGTTTGCGCCGGGCACGTTCGGCACCCTGCTGGGCTGGTTTGCGACGCGGTGGTTGCAGCCGATGGTGGGGGATGAAGTGTTCTTCATCGGCCTGGCATTCGCGCTGATCATCGGCACCTGGGCCGCAGGTGTCACGGGCCGCGCGCTGGGCGCGAGCGATCACGGATCGATTGTGTGGGACGAGGTCATCGCGATGGCGCTGATCACGGCGCTGTTGCCCGGGGCGATGTGGAAACAGGCGTGGGCGTTCCTGCTGTTTAGGCTGCTCGACATTCGCAAACCGGGCCCGATCGGCTGGGCAGATCGCAATGTCAAAGGCGCATTCGGCGTGATGCTGGACGACCTGATTGCTGCAGCGATGACGTTATTTATCGTTGCACTTTGCGTTCGTTTGCTATGAGCGCTCTGTTCGACGAATGGCTCAAATTCGCAACGCACATCGGCACCGTGTGCATTGCAGAAAAACGCGTCATCGTTGGCGCGGAGAGCTGCACGGGCGGCCTGATCGCAGCCGTGCTCACCAGCGTGAGCGGCTCCTCAGCCTGGGTGGATCGCGGGTTCGTCACGTACAGTAATGAGGCAAAGATCGAGATGCTGGGCGTGTCCCAGACGACACTCGATGCGTTCGGCGCAGTCAGCGAAGAGACGGCGCGCGAAATGGCAATCGGCGCACTGAGGGCCAGTCGCGCCACGTTGACGTATTCGGTTACCGGCGTTGCGGGACCGACAGGCGGAAGCTCCGCGAAACCAGTCGGTATGGTTTGCTTCGGCTTTGCAACAGCCAACAGCGTGACCTCATTCACGCATTATTTCAGCGGTGAGCGCAGCGCCGTGCGCGAGCAGAGCGTGAACTTCGTGCTCGGCAAATTGGCTCGCGCGAGCACATAGGGTGCGCTTTGCGCGCCAAGGCTTCGTCAAGCGGGACAATGGTGCGCAGAGCGCACCCTATAAACTCTGCTTCCTACCATTCGCCACCTAATTTTCCGCCATGAAGTGCCCGTTCTGCGGCTCCCTTGAAACGCAAGTGATCGACTCGCGCGTCTCCGAGACGGGCGATGCGATTCGTCGTCGCCGCAAATGCATGAGTTGCGACAAGCGCTTCACGACATTCGAGACGGTCGAAATGCGCATGCCGCAGGTGATCAAGGGCAACAGCACGCGGATCGATTTCAACGTCGAAAAAATTCGCACTGGCTTCAATCGAGCGCTGCACAAACGCTTTGTGCCAACGGAGTTTGTTGATCAGGCGATTGCCCGAATCGTGGCCAATATTCACAGCCTCGGGGAGCGCGAAATCCCGTCGCGCAGCATCGGTGAAATGGTGATGGCCGAGCTCTACAAGCTCGATAAGGTGGCCTATATCCGCTTCGCCTCGGTCTACAAATCATTTCAGGACGTGGAGGATTTTCGCTCTGCATTGCATGAGGTTGATCGTCCCAGCGCGCCGAAAAAACCTGCTGCGAAGAAGCCAAAAAGTGCGCCTTAGCACCCAATCAAGTGTTTAGTTCCGCCGACGAAACCCACATGCGTCGCGCGCTCGAGCTCGCGGCGATGGCGATGAATCACGCCACGCCGAACCCGCGTGTCGGCTGCGTGCTGGTGCGCGAAGGCGCGGTGATCGCCGAAGGCTTCACGCAGCGTCCAGGCGAGCCGCATGCCGAAGCGCATGCGATCAAAAATGCGCGGTCAAAGGGTGTGAATCTTGAAGGCTCTACGGCCTACGTGACGCTTGAACCATGCAACCACTTTGGTAAAACACCGCCTTGCACTGAGGCGTTGATCGGCGCAGGCATCTCCCGCGTTTTTGCGGCGATGGAAGACCCGAATCCAATGGTCAGCGGCACCGGCCTCGCACGCCTGCGCGACGCCGGCGTGGACGTTCGCGTGGGTTTGCTTTCGCACGACGCCATTGAGCTGAATATCGGCTTCGTCAAACGCATGACCACCGGTTTGCCGTGGGTACGCGCCAAAGCCGCAGCGAGTATGGATGGCCGCACCGGACTCTCGAACGGTGAGTCAAAATGGATCACTGGCGGCGAGGCGCGCCTCGATGGTCATCGTTGGCGCGCGCGGGCTTGCGCGATCCTGACTGGCAGCGGCACCGTAAAGCATGACGATCCGCAGATGACGGTGCGCGGCGTGGATACCGTGCTTACCCTGCGACAACCGATGCGCATCGTGTTCGATCATCTCGGCGAGTTGAGTGCGACGGCAAAAGTGCTGCAGAGTGGTGCGCTGGTTTACTGTGCGGATCGTGCGCCTGCCGATTTGGCGAGCAATGTCGAAGTCGTGAAACTGCCCGACGCAACGCGGCCTGGCAAGATTGATTTGGCAGCCGCGTTACAGGACATTGGTGCACGCGGTGTGAACGAATTGCATGTTGAAGCAGGCGCTCGCCTTAGCGGGCCGATGGTCGCGGCGGGGCTGGTCGATGAGCTGCTGATCTACCTCGCGCCAAAATTGCTCGGACGCGACGCACGCGAAATGTTCTCGTTCAACGAGCCCGGAAAACTGGCGGACGCGATGCAGTTTGATCTGCACGACGTGACCCGCATCGGCGACGATATTCGCGTGATGATGCGGGCGAAATAAGCCTACAGAAGCAGGAGAAATATGTTCACAGGCATCATTACTGGCCTTGGCCGAATTACTGCACATGAGCTGATCGGCGACGGCCAGCGTATCACCGTCGCGTGCGGGCACTGGCCGCTGGACGACATCGTTATTGGCGATTCGATTGCACACTCTGGCTGTTGCCTGACCATCGTCGAAAAAGGCGCGGATGTGTTGCGATCCGATGTGTCCGCGCATACGCTAAGCATCGTCGCAGGACTGGGCGTCGGCGCGCTGGTCAACCTCGAAAAATCGCTCACGCTCGCCGACAAACTCGGCGGCCATCTCGTGACCGGTCACGTTGATGCAACGGGCTTGATCACGCAGTGGAAGAACCTCGCCGAGAGCTGGTTAATGGAAGTCGAAGTGCCCGCGCATCTCGGCAAATTCATCGCACAAAAAGGCTCGATCACCGTCAATGGTGTAAGTCTTACAGTGAACGAAGTTGACGACGTCGCAACCGGAACGCGCTTTCAGGTGAACGTGATTCCACACACGTTTCAGGTCACCAATTTCGCCGAACTGGCGCGAGGCCATCGCGTTAATATCGAAATCGACGCCATCGCGCGCTACGTTGAACGCATGACGCAACGCGCCTAAAATTCTTGTAAACCACAACCAACAAAGCCGAGCATTTTTATGGCCAAATCCGCTTTCAACTGGAGCGACCCGCTGCTCCTCGATCAGCAACTGTCCGAAGACGAACGCATGATCCGCGATGCTGCGGCCGCCTATGCGCAGGACAAACTGTTGCCGCGCGTGGTCGAGGCGTTTCGCAATGAGTACACCGATCCCGCGATTTTTCGCGAGATGGGCGCGCTTGGTTTGCTCGGCCCGACCATTCCTGAGCAGTACGGTGGCGCGGGATTGAACTACGTCGCGTACGGCCTGATCGCGCGCGAGATTGAGCGCGTGGACTCCGGCTATCGCTCGATGATGAGCGTGCAGAGTTCGCTGGTGATGGTGCCTATCAATGCCTTCGGCAGCGAGGCACAAAAGCAAAAATATTTGCCGAAATTGGCGACGGGTGAGTGGATCGGCTGCTTCGGTTTGACCGAGCCGAACGCGGGCTCGGACCCGGCGAGCATGAGCACGCGCGCGAAGACTGTGCCAGGCGGATTTTCCGTTTCTGGCGCGAAGATGTGGA
>JANXNO010000558.1 GCA_025354075.1 Burkholderiales bacterium
TCAACGGCATTGAACAAGGCTGGAGCCCTGAATGCTTAAGCACGCCAGCAGACGACGATCAATGGGGCGTCGTGAAGTCCGGCTGCGTAAACGGTGGCGTCTTTAATGGAAACGATAACAAGACGCTGCCCCAAGAACTGACTCCAATGCCGCAGTACGAAATCCGTGCCGGCGATGTGCTGATGTCTCGCGCGAGCGGCTCGCCGGAGTTGATCGGTTCGGTGGCGCTCGTGTCAAGCACTCGCAACAAGCTCATGTTGTCCGACAAGGTTTTTCGAATCGCCTGTTCAAAAAATATGCTCGCCGCTTTTTTCGTTCGCGTGATGGGTTCGCGAATGATGCGAACTCAAATTGAACTCTCGATCAGCGGCGCCGACGGGTTAGCAAACAATTTGCCGCAATCCCGAATCAAGAAGCTCATGCTCGTGCGCCCGCCCGTTGGCGAGCAAGCAGAGATTTGCAATTACATCGACCGCCAAACCACCCGCCTCGACACCCTGATCGAAAAGACCGAGCGCAGCATCGCGCTTATCAAGGAGCGCCGCGCGGCGCTGATCACAGCAGCAGTGACCGGGCAGATTGATTTGCGCGCAGCGTAGGTGTCCCTGGCCACCGCCCCCTCTCCCCCAACCCCTCCCCCACGGCGGGGGGAGGGGAGCATGCGGATTCCGACTGCCGCTATGTGATGGTGTGTTCTGCCCCCTCTCCCCTCGTGGGGTGGAGGCGGGGTTTCGGATCGCATGCGATCCGCCGCCGGAACGGTCTGCGCATGCTTGCGCAGGCGCGGCCTGCAAGGCAGGGTTGGGGAGAGGGGGCAAGTGGATTGCCGCGCTCATTTGACTTTGCATGGCACCGTCCCCCTCTCCCGCAGCCCCTCTCCCTCCGGGGGAGAGGGGAGCCGATGGTTTCCCCCGTAGCGGATGAGTTCCGAACAAGAATGACGGCGGGGTGGTTTTGCCGTTGTTCTGACGTATTGGCTTTTTCATGTAAGCCTTATTGCATTGGGGCTATCGCGTCAAAACAGTAAAAGTTGATTATTGGTATAAAAGGCAGTTAAGCCTAAATGGAATGGGCGTTTCAGCGAAAAGCTGTTTGGGCTAAGCAAGCGCCTTCATGCCACCAGCCCCCTCACCCCAACCCTGCCTTGCAGGCCGCGTCTGCGCAAGCTTGCGCAGACCGTTCCGGCGGCGGATCGCATGCGATCCGAAACCCCGCCTCCACCCCGCGAGGGGAGAGGGGGCAGAACGATGCCAACGTCGCCGCTATGGGTCTTTGCCGTCCAAATTGAGGGCTCATTTGGTTGCAAATTTGACACCAATTTACCGAATTAGGTAAACTCTGCCGTATGCGCATCGTTGTCGATACCAATGTGTTTGTGGGGGCTTGCCTTGGGGCGGGCGCTTCGAACGCTGTGGTGCGCCGCTGCATTGAGGCGGCAGTATTGCCGCTGATGGGTAACGCCTTGTTTTCGGAATATGAGGATGTGCTGGCGCGGACGGCGCTGTTTGCTCGCTCACGGCTAGATGCGGCCGAGCGCGATGAGTTGTTTGATATTTTTGCCAGTGGTTGCGAGTGGATTCGCGTGTATTTTCAGTGGCGACCCAACCTGCGCGATGAAGCGGACAATCACTTGATCGAGCTCGCAGTGGCGGGCGGCGCGAGCCATATCGTGACGCGCAACCTGCGCGATCTGGTGGGCGGCGAGCTGGCTTTTCCGCATTTGAAAATTTTGACCCCGGAACAGTTTTTGAAGGAGATCACGCCATGAGCGCCCTCACCGTTCGCCTGCCCGACGACAAGCACGCCCGCCTGCGTGCGTTAGCGCAAAGCCGTGGCACGACACTGAACCGCCTGATCGACGAGATGACCACGATGATGCTGGTGGAGCACGACGCGGAGACGCGCTTTCGCGTGCGCGCAGCGCGCGGCGCGGGCAATACGGCACGGGGCCTGGCGTTGCTGGACAAGGCGGCGGGCGCGGCGCTGATCGAGGGCGAGCAAAGCGGTGAGCCGCAGCCGTTTGACGTCGATGCATTCACCCGACGCATGAACAAGCACAAAGGCTGATTTCGTGTCAAAAATCCACCACGAATGCGAGCTTGAGCGCTACATCGTTGAGCAATTGGCGGCGGGCGGTTGGCTGGTGGGGGCATCGTCGGGATATGACCCGGTGCGTGCGCTGTTCACGGACGATGTGGTGGGGTGGCTGCGCGAGAGCCAGCCAGAGGCGTGGCAGCGATTGGAGCGGGTGAATGGCGCGGCGACCGAGACGGCGGTGCTGGATAGGCTGGTGCGCGCGCTGTCGGCGAAGGACGGCGGCACGGTAGCGGTGTTGCGCGATGGGTTTTCGATTGCGGGCGGTGGCACGTTGGCAATGAGTCAGGCGCGGCCTGAAGATTCGCGTAATGAGACGGTGGCCGCGCGTTATGCGGCCAACCGATTGCGCGTGGTGCCGCAGTTGCGCTATTCGAGCGAGAAGGCGGACGAGATTGATCTGGCGCTGTTCGTCAATGGCGTTCCGGTGGCGACGGTGGAATTGAAGACGGATTTCACGCAGTCGGTAGAAGCGGCGATGCAGCAGTATCGCGATGATCGCCCGCCGAAGAGCGCGACCGGGCGAGCCGAGCCGTTGCTGACGTTCAAGCGCGGTGCAGTGGTGCATTTTGCGATGAGCGACAGCGACATTCGGATGACGACCAATTTGCTCGGCGGCTCTACGCATTTTTTGCCGTTCAATCGCGGCAATCATGGTGCGGCGGGCAATGCTGCGATGGCCGAAGGTGGCTATCCGGTGAGCTATTTTTGGCAGCAGGTGTTGCAGCGGGATAACTGGTTGCGCATCTTTCATCGCTTTGTGCTGCTGGAGAAAAAGGAAGTGCAGGACGCCGACTGGCGCATGCATTTCAAAGAGGCGCTGATCTTTCCGCGCTATCACCAGTTTGACGGCGTGAGCAAAATTATTGACGCGGTACGTGTTGAAGGCGCCGGGCAGCCGTACCTGATTCAACACAGCGCGGGCTCTGGCAAAACCAACACGATTGCGTGGACGGCGCATGAGCTGATTCGCGTGCGGCGGCCCGACGGTGAGCCGTATTTTCATAGCGTGATTGTGGTGACGGATCGCACCGTGCTTGACCGGCAATTGCAGGAGGCGATTGCGCAGATTGAGCATCAGACCGGGGTGGTGTGCAGCATTGACAGCCGCACTTCAACGTTGCCAAAAAGCCAGCAACTGGCCGAGGCGATGCTGGCGAAAACACCGATCATCACTTGCACGCTGCAAACGTTTCCGTTCGCGCAAGATTTGATTTTGAAGGAACGTAGCCTTAGCGGTTTTCGCTTTGCAGTGATCATCGATGAGGCGCACAGCAGCACCGGAGGTAGCAGCGCGAACGAATTGCGCCGCGTGCTTACTGGACAAAGCGAAGAGGAATGGGAAAAACTCGGCGACAACGAAAAACTCTCCAATTGGCAAGCATCGCGACAACGACCGGGCAACGCGAGCTATTTTGCGTTCACCGCGACGCCTAAGCATTCCACGTTGTCACTGTTCGGGCGACCGCAGGACGCGACGCAGCCGGTGAGCAAAGAGAATCCGCCGGCGCCGTTTCACACGTACACGATGCAGCAGGCGATTGAAGAAGGTTTCATCCTTGATGTGCTGCGGAATTACACGAGCTATGAGGTGGCGTTGCGCATCGGGTCTGCGTTCACCCAGGGTGATGACCGCCGCGTGGACGAGAAGAGCGCACGGCGGGCGTTGGCGAAATGGCTGTCGCTGCATCCGACCAATATCGCGCAGAAAGTGGAGCTGATCGTGGAGCACTTTCGCGCGAATGTGGCGCATTTGCTCGGCGGGCAGGCGAAGGCGATGGTGGTCACGTCAGGCCGCGCAGCGGCGGTGAAATATCAACTGGCGCTGGAGCGCTACTGCAATGCGCAGAACTACGCCGGCATTCGCACGATGGTGGCGTTTTCAGGCGAAGTGGCGAATCTTGAGGTAAACGATGTGGCCTTTAAAAAGGAACACAAGTTCACCGAGACCAACATGAACCCGGACATCAACGGGCGCGACATGCGCAAAGTGTTCGACACCCGCGAATACCGCGTGATGATTGTGGCGAACAAGTTTCAGACCGGCTTTGATCAGCCGAAACTGGTGGCGATGTATGTGGACAAAAAAGTATCCGGCGTGGAGGCCGTGCAAACGCTGTCGCGGCTGAACCGCACCTATCCCGGCAAGGACAAGACGTTCGTAATTGATTTTGCGAATGAGGCCGAGGAAATACTGGCGGCATTCAGGACGTTCTATCGCGATGTGCAGGTGTCGGACGTGCAGGACCCGAACATCGTGTACGACATCAAGCAGCGACTGGATGGCATGCTGATTTATGAATCTGGCGAGGTGAATGCCTTTGGCGTGGCAATCGTCGATCCGAACGTAACGCACCAGAAGCTCTACAGCCTGACGCAGCCAGCCACGGATCGGTTCAACGGCAAATTGAAGCAGTTGACCGATGCGATTGACCTGTGGGAGCGCACCTGGCGCACCGCAGAAACGTCAGGCGACAAACAGGGTATGACCAACGCCGACACGCAGCGCAGCGAATTGACCAAAGAGCGCGATGCGCTGATGTTGTTTAGCGAAAGTCTGGCGAAGTTTGTGCGCAGCTATGAGTATGTGGCGCAACTGGTGGACTTTGCCGACGCTGGCCTTGAGGCGTTTTCGGCGTACGCGCGACTGCTGCGCAAGCGGCTGAAAGGCGTGTCACCCGAGCAGGTGGATTTGGGTGATTTGACGCTGACGCACTTCAAGGCGACGCGTGGCGCAACGCTGCAAGGCGTGGCGGCGAATGAGCCTGCGCCGGAGCTGTTCGGTATCACTGACAACGGCACTCGGGATGCGCGGGATCGGGAGAAGAAATATTTGTCTGAGTTGATAGCGCGGTTGAACGAAGCGCTCGGCAAAGCCATCAGCGACAAAGACAAAGTGGCGTTCGCGGTGCATGTGTCCGAACGGTTGCGCGGCGACGCCACCGTAATGGCGCAAGTGCAAAACAATCCACGCGATCAGGCCATGCGAGCAGATTTGCCAAAGGCCGCGATTCAGGCGATCAGCGCGGCAATGCTTTCGCATCGCGAAATCGCAACCAAGCTTCTAGGGCCAGACGAGGCGAGTCGCGAGCTGTTTGTGAGCGTGATTTATGAGATGCTGAAGAACGGCGTTCGAGGCGATTTGTTTGGTGCTGGAGACGCGTCCGCGTAGTGTAGATAGCGGGTGCTACACACTCGATTTTTAAGCGAGTTGCGTCGCCTTGCAGTTGCGGGCGATTAAGCCGCCGCCGCCGCGTAACTCGCCTGA
>JANXNO010000149.1 GCA_025354075.1 Burkholderiales bacterium
GGTGCAATTGCGCTTTGACATCGCGGCGTCAAGTTTGCCGTTTGGCGTGAAGGCGCGACTGGCTGCAATCGCTGATTCGCGCATCACTACGGAGGGCGTGCTCGTGATCAAAGCGCAAACCCAGCGCACGCAAGAGGCGAACAAGCGTGAGGCGATTTCCCGTCTTCTGGAACTGGTACAAAGCGTGGCCAAGCCACCGCTCATTCGTCACGCCACCAAACCAACGTTGGGTTCAAAGAGACGCCGCCTTGAGGGTAAAACTCAGCGGGGACAGATCAAAACACTGCGCAGTAAAGTGGATGAGTCCTGATGCAAACGTTGTTGACGCAAAGTTCGCCGATATGAAAACTGTGACAGCAAAAAATCTATCGGACGGCGACATCTCACGCATCGTCGAAATGGCGTGGGAAGACCGCACGCCGTTCGAAGCGATTCAGACGCAATTTGGATTGAGTGAATCAGCGGTGATCGAACTCATGCGCGCGCACATGAAAGCCAGCTCATTCAAAATGTGGCGCGAACGCATGAAGGGCCGCGCGACCAAGCACGCCGCGCTGCGATCTGAGGACATGAACGACGGCAGCCGTCATGTGGCGCGACACCGGATTCCGCAGCGCTAACTGTTGCCGTCGGGCTGGTTAGCGAACCCAGTCCTCACTGCGTCGCCAAAGCTCCGCCGCTAGCGCCGCGTCCTGCCCTACTTTGCTGGGCTCTTTGACGCTGCATTTGTCGTAGTACAAGCCCGTCTCGTTACCCACATCCGGCGACGTTGCGCAATAAAGCGTGGTAGCTGCGCCTTCGTCTACCGAAATCATGAACAGTTTCGCCAGCGCGCGCAAGGGTTGCGGCAATTCACGCCACACGTCGGACGCAACGACGCCAGGATGCAGCGCGTAAGTAGTCACGCCCGTGCCTGCAAGTCGGCGTGCGAGCTCGGCGCTAAAGAGCACATTGGCGAGTTTGGAAACGCCATATTCCGGCAGACCTGCCTTGCCTATCGTGGGCTTGGTCACAGCGTCGAAGTCGATGCCGGAAACCCTTATGTGCGCGCGACTCGCGACCGTGACGATGCGCGCAGGAGCAGACAGCTTGATGCGGTCCAGCAGCAATTGCGTCAACAGAAATGGCCCCAGATGATTTGTCCCGAACGCCAGCTCAAAACCGGACTTCGTGAGGCCCTTAGCGCCCGCCAACCCGGCATTGTTGATCAGCAGATGCAACGGCAAATCACGCGCCAAAAAAGCCTTCGCACATTGCCGCACCGATTCGAAATCGCCCAGATCAAGCGCAAGCACTTCGACTTGCGTGTTGCCCGTTGCCTTGCGAATTTCGTCTGCGGCAACCTGACCCTTTTCAATGGAGCGACACGCGATAAAGACATGCGCGCCACGTGCGGCGAGTTCGCGAGCGGTGACGAGACCGATACCGGTATTCGCACCGGTGATGAGCGCGACGCGGCCCGCGAGTGTTTGAGCGTTGTTGGGTTCCATGACGGGAGCTTATCCCCAAACTTCGGCTATTGTGTGAACAAATTTGGAGCCGTCATGACCTCAACCATCAATTCGCAACGCACCCTCGCCCGCAACCCGATCCAGCCGTATGTGCTGCCCGGTGAGGAATGCCTCGTCTACAACAAAATCCAGTGGAACCTTAGCGCGGATCGCGTGGTGCTGCTGGTGCATGACATGCAGAATTATTGGGTCGATTTGTATGTGGATCGTGCGCCACTGGTCGCGAATATTTCGTCGCTGGTGAACACGTTTCGCAACGCGCGGCTGCCGGTGTTTTTCTGTCGTGGCGAGCGTGCCAAATCACGCTTCGAACGCGGCCTCGG
>JANXNO010000183.1 GCA_025354075.1 Burkholderiales bacterium
CAGCGCAGGTTCTTCCGATATTTCTTTCATCGAGAGAATCGGGCCGCACGGAATGTCATATTTATTGAGAATGTCCATCGCCTCAAACTTGGTCTTGGTCATCGTCCATTGTTCGATTCGCGCAAAGATAGGTTTGAGGTGGAGTAGGCGAGCCGACGGCTTGGCGTAGGCCTCGTCATCAATCCATTCTTCCTCACCGATAACTTTGCAAATCGCAGGCCACACAGCCGCTTGTGTGATGAAGTAAATGTAGGCATTGGGATCGGTTTCCCAGCCTTTACATTTGAGGATCGATCCAGGTTGCCCGCCGCCAGAAGCATTCGCTGCGCGAGGCACCGCATCACCGAATTTGCCGTCCGGGTATTGCGGATATTCATGCAACGTATGAGTGCGCTCAAGGCGCTGCTGATCGCGCAGCTTGACGCGACACAGATTCAACACCGCATCTTGCATCGGAGCCAGCACTTTTTGGCCGCGACCGGTGGTATTGCGTTGATACAGCGCAGCCACGATGCCAAGTGCCAGATGCAAGCCGGTTCCACTGTCGCCAATCTGCGCGCCAGTGACCAGAGGAGGGCCATCGTCAAATCCCGTGGTGGAGGCTGCGCCGCCCGC
Organism: Burkholderiales bacterium; assembly: GCA_025354075.1. Classification (GTDB taxonomy): domain Bacteria; phylum Pseudomonadota; class Gammaproteobacteria; order Burkholderiales; family Casimicrobiaceae; genus Casimicrobium. The sequence goes on from JANXNO010000183.1 coordinate 616, forward strand.
ACACTGAGCAACGTTTTCGTAGACCTTGCAATCTTCGTAAGGGCCAGGACCAAAGCCCTTTACCGAGGCGACGATCATGCGCGGATTAAGCTTCTGGATGTGATCCCAAGTGATGCCCATACGATCCAGCGCGCCCGGGGCGAAGTTCTCCACCAGTACGTCGCAGCTTTTGATCAGCGTGTCGAGAATCTCTTTGCCTTTGGGCTTTTTGGTGTCAAGCGTGATGGATCGTTTGTTGTGATTCAGCATTGTGAAATACAGGCTGTCCACACCGGGAATGTCGCGCAGCTGTCCGCGCGTCGCGTCGCCCTCGCCAGCGCGTTCCACTTTGATTACGTCAGCACCAAACCATGCCAGCAATTGGGTGCACGTGGGGCCGGACTGAACGTGGGTGAAATCAAGGATGCGAACCCCGTCTAATGCTTTGCTCATAAAAAAATCCTAAGTCCTGAACGGTGGGTGATTAATTGCGGGAGTGTGGCGAAGCCACGAAGTCGGACAGTACGCCGCGCGACTCAATCCTTAATGTTAATCACCGCGCCGTATCTGGTTGCTCCGCTAGTTGCGTTTCAAGCTCCATGATCCGCTTTTTCAGACTGCGCTCCTCGGCAAAGCGGGTAGTTTCATCGCGAATAACCGCCACGATAGCGGACACTTTTTCATCCGGTGTGAACAGCATGGCTACCGTGAACGCGATGGAGAGCATGCGCCCGTCTTTGTGGGTAGCGGGCACTTTCAGCAGGTCGTTGCCGTACTTGGTCTTCCCCGTCTCCATCGTTTTGTAGTAACCGTCCCAGTGCCGCTGCTGATGGCGGTGT
>JANXNO010000193.1 GCA_025354075.1 Burkholderiales bacterium
CAAAACTGCGTGCACTGCAAAACCTGCGACATCAAAGATCCGTTGCAAAACATTCACTGGGTCACGCCCGAGGGTGGTGGCGGGCCGGTTTATAGTGTGATGTAGCTTTATTACTCTGCCACGAGCAGGGCCCCCACGAAAAAGCTGAATGGCTGGCGTCTTCTGTTAAGGCGCATCGGGCACACACATTTGAGGCCCCTCGTCGCGCCACCCTGCCGCCACCATGGTTACAGCCTCGCTCGGATAAACGCGTTCGATCACATATCGATGATTGTTGGCGTAATTCTTGCCGCTTGCGTTGTTATAGAAGCGATAGAGGCGCTGCGTGCCACGCGGACAGCTAACCGCCTGTGCTGTGGCAACCGACGGCACTGGACGACTTGCCCGGAACACCTGCCCCTCGTACTGAAATCCGGTGGTGCCTTTTAGTTGCTCACACTCTGTCGAGTCAGCGCTGTAGAAGTGCGTTCCCGTTGTTGCGTTAGTGCCGGCAAAATAGTGTCGACACACGGATACGTAGCCTCCGCTCTTGAAGGTTTTTCCGGTGCGAGACCATGCCGCCAAATCGTCCAGCAGCGCCTGCTCTGACAAGCCCGAGGCATAGAAATAATGGCCAAGCGCAGACGCGGGCGATACCTGAAAATTGACATATTCAACGATTTCTCCTTCAACGTACGGCGCGGGTAGTTTCGCGAGCTCAAAATTGCCTTTGTTACTCGGGAAGGCGGGCCACTGCGCCATTGCAGGCAGCACCTTCGACAAATTGCTCTCAAGCCAGTTGGATTGGCTGCCCACTAGTCCCATTCGATAGCCAAAGTAGTAAGTTATCCACGGCACGCCACTTCTGAGAACCACTAGCGGCGACGCGTCGTATTCCGAGCCATCCGACGCCTTGCGACGAATGGGTGCTTGCAGCGTGTAGGTGTCAACCAACGTCCATTGCGCGTTTGCAGCAATCGGGAAGGACAACGTATCCTCCGAGCAACCGCCGGTCGGAAGCGATGAACGGAAGTAACGAGTAAGCGTGGCTGTGGTGCCGGATCTTGGCGTGACCAAAAGCGGATGTTTGGGCAAGGCACCGCCCCAGCTCCAAGGCGTTCCACACGGTTCGTTGTTCGGACCGACTACCGCACCCAACTGCTGCATGTAATAGGGAGGAATAAGCTTCGCTAAGTCCCCGTTACCAAAGAGTATGAAAAGTCTATTGACAGGAAAGATTGCTGTTTCCGTGGTAGACATCCATCCAGGCGGGTCGATGTCGCCACCTACAACCCGCACCTCAGGGGGGAAGCCACTGGTTCCGATGACGCCGTCGGTCGTGAACGGCAACGGGAATGTCACCCCGCCTGGAGGCTTCGCTAAAACGCGGTAGTAGTCAGACAAGTCCACGTTAGCGGCAATCGCAAAGTGGGAGCCCAATGCAGCAGCGAACAACGCGGTCATTGCGACGCGCGAAAGAAACAATTTTCGATATTTCACTTTAGATTCCTAACGTTTTCAATTTTTGACGTCAACTATCCGCGCGAATGCCAGCGGCCAGTCTGCTGGGCTGCCACGACCTAGTCGGGGAGGTAGACCACCTTGACCTCACTGCCAGCAGCGTCATACCCGCCAAACCAGCGGGACCACTGCCGGGTGGCTGCCTCGATGTCCGCCGGGGTTGTCAGCTGGTACTTATCAGCAATTTAGGCCGCTGCGGCGGCAACATGCGGCGCGGCCATTGATGTGCCAGACAACCACGCCCAGCCAGAGTAACCCGTCCATGAAGAACCCAGAACATAACTGCTCGACTACCCGCCAAAATAAGTGACGCTAGCCGAAGTGTCAAACGGACCGTAGCCCCACGTTGAATAAATGAAATTTCCCGGTGCCCACAAATCCACACATGGCCCAAAATTCGACCCGGGTTCACTGCCCGTCAGTCCCACGGGTTGGCTGGCGAGGAAACCGACAGCCGGCAGTGCAGCGCTTTCGATTGCACCAACAACCATTACGCCATCAGTTAATGTGGATGACGCGTACGCAGAGGTCTTAAATGCAGGAGAACCGGAACGCGGTATCCCGGAAGAGTCTGTGTATGCGGACAGGGTGCAAGCGTTGCGGTACTCATTTCCAGCGGAATTCACGAACACAGCGCCGTTGTACACATACCAGCTAGCCCAAGCTGGCGTGACTAGCGACTGAACCTTGGACCAATTGGATTGAGCCACCCCCGATTCAGAAAAACCCAATTCAGCATTGTTCGCCGATAAATTGACGATTTGCACAGGCGTATTGAAACCCATCCAAGCGGTATTTTGGTACCGGATGTAGTCCAAGGCGACGCCCACCGTAGACACAGTTAGGTTCACGAAATAGCTACACGGTGTTGCGAAGGCAGTCGCGCCATTGATGGAAACGATTGGAACGCCGGCGTACACGCCCATGCGGTTTTGTCCGTTATCTGCGGTAGCGCCTACGATACCCGCCACGTGGGTGCCATGTGCGTAACAACTCACGGCCGGATAGCCGTAGCTTGACGAGCAGTCATAGCCCGGTTCGCACGCCAGATTTACGCGCTGCACAACATTGCCCAAATCGCCGTGAAATGCGACACCTGAATCAATAACGTATACCTTGCGCTGGCTTCCAGGCAGCAGCTGCTTGCCGTTCACCGCTACACGTCCCCAATCGTTGAGCTCAGTCCAAGCCGCACCGTTCCACGCGGGATACCAGGGCGGTAACGAAGAACTGAAGGTTACGTCATGATCTTCAGTCAGCAAACGAACACTTTTGTCGTCGGCCAGAAGTTCGATCTGGTTCGGTGTCAAATACGCCGTAACACTTGCTCCAACCCAACTGGTTACCGCAACGCGCCTGAAACCGTAGCGCGCTTCTGTAGCCTGTAGCAACGCCTCAACCTGCGGATGCACGCGGTCTGCCTTTGCGTCAAATTTAGCGATCAATTCTCGAGGATATGCATCCTGAGCAGAGTCATTAAAATCAACAATGACGCGCGTGCGCCCCTGCGCATCCGTAATCGGTTTGGCAGCCCGATGAATGGGTGCGAGCGCCTCGACGGTCGCACAAAGCAGCGGAACGCAGCACGCAATTAGCGAAGCACACCAGCGTGCGCGGTCACGGAGCAGATTGCGCTGGGGGGGGGGCAAGTCGATTGCTATCCAGTATTAGTTGCATAAATTCTTCCTTTTTTTTAGCCGACTGCGCGACCGAAAACAATGCCATCAGCATATCACATCAATAATCGTGATCGACATGGGTGTTTGGCTGTATTGGTCGCCATCAAGCAACGTAGACATATTGTGGTGGGCAAGGTTTTACTACCTGCATGAACCGCGTGGTTCTTGAAAAAAACGACAGACTATCCGCCTCGTCGGTTATGCCGACACGATGCGCACTTGATTGATACTGCACGACATGCCTGAATCCACCGCCCTCCTTACACTCTACGACGAAACCATGCGCCGCAACGCGAGCGTGGCCGGTTGTGCGCGCGAGCAGTCAGCGCACACCTGCCGCTACACAACAGCGACCGGTAGTCAGCGCTACATCATGTGGCACGATTTCACCGACGACCTGGCCGACGCGGTGATAGATGAAGAACTAGCGTCCGTGCGCGGCGCCGCCAAAGTGCTCATGTGGAAGCTTTACGCACATGACGTGGCGCGAGAAGCCTTGCGCTCGGCGCTTATCGCTCGCAGCTTCGAAGAAAACGATCACAGTACGCTGATGGCCTCCTCCGTTGATGCCGTGCTTGCGGCCCTTTCCAACGATGACGGCAGCGCCAAATCTGCCGAATCCACGCTTGATGTCCGCGAACTGACCATGCCTGCTTCGCTCGACGCGTATCAGCAAATCTGGGACGACGTGTGGCCCGACGCACCAAACGCCCGCTACGTCGACGACTATCGCGACCGGCTGGTTCAACGTGACCCCGGTATCGTGTTCTTCGCAGGTTTCACCGCCAGCAACGAACCGGTCAGCTCGGGTTACATGTTTCACGCGCCCGGCGCGCCGTACGCCCTGCTCTGCGGCGGTACGACCAAGGCGGCGTGGCGGCGACGACGTGCATACACGAGCCTGCTCAGGGCGCGGGCATTACGAGCGCAAGCGCGCGGGGCGAGCTATCTCGCGGTGGAGGCCAGCCCTGAAAGCCAGCCGATCCTTGCGCGGCTTGGGTTCATGCCACTGTCCACGCTCGCGTTTTACGAAAAACACATCGACTGATCGTGCGCCGTCTGCAAACTTTTCTGATCGACAGCGTTAGCGCTGTCACGGAAGAAATGTGCGGACACATCGTGATCACTGGCTCGCACGGTGGCATCAGTGCGGCGCATCTCGCGCTCGCGCATCCCCCTGCGCTGGTCGTGTTCAATGACGCAGGCGTCGGACTCGACAGCGCGGGCATTCGCAGCCTCGAAATCCTGCAATCCCACGGTGTC
>JANXNO010000194.1 GCA_025354075.1 Burkholderiales bacterium
TTCTGCACACCGGGCACCGGAGGCACCGTGCAGATGGCCTTGCGCGACACGGCAGCCGCGACCACGGCGGTGGGTCACCTCTACGCCGCGTCGTTCAACATCGGCAGTGATCGTGCGGTGAAAACGGCGATCACCTCAATCAACCCGCGCAGCGTACTCGCCAAAGTATTGGCAATGCCGATCACCAGTTGGGCCTATAAATCTGACGACAAAACCCGCCACATTGGCCCGATGGCGCAAGATTTTCACAAAGCGTTTGGTTTGGGCGGCAGCGACAAATCTATCGCGACGGTCGACGCCGACGGCGTGGCGCTCGCAGCGATTCAGGGCCTGCATCAAATTGTCAAAGACAAAGACGCAAAGATCGTCGCGCTGGAAAAGCTGAACGCAGCGATGCAGAGAAAACTGGCGGCAATTGAAAAGCGCCTTGGAATGTAGGCGCGGCCTTGGCCGCGCATTCGTCAACCCTTGCGACACGCAGTAGTCGCTTACCCTTTTTCGGATCATCATGAATTTACCCAACACCAATACGTCCGTGTCTGCACTTTGCGCTTTGATCACGACCGCGATTGCGACACTGGGTCTCGCGACAGATGTTCACGCACAGCAAAGCTTCAGCGCCATTGTCGACGGAACGCCGTGGGAATCGGATAACGCTGGGATAAACGTGATACCCGTGCCCATGGGCGGCACAGTGACGATCACCGCGACCAGCAAAGGCTTCAGCGTGTACCCGCCGCCCAAGGGCTTTGCAGACAGCTTCTCAATCGTCTGCCCGATGCCGAAAAAACCCGAGCGCATGACCACCGCACGCAGCTCGTCCGAGGTGTGCCGCATGAGCTTCACCAAAGCCGCACGCAACATCATGAGCCCCGATTACGCGAAGACCAAGAACGACGGCGAATTCGTCACATCGCGCAGTGCAAACGACAAGGGTTATGTGAACTTCACCAAAGTGTCAGGCAAAACCATCGAGGGCGAATTTTCGGTAGAGCTCACTGAGGAAACTACGAAGCAAAAAATCGCTGTTACCGGCAAGTTTGTGGGCGTTGATCGACAGGTCGGTTCGAAGGGATTCAACTGAGGCTTTCGGCAATATCCCACTTTGAACCGAGAGTATTCACCGGGGAGACGCTGAATAAATCGCCACCCCTGCGAAGGCAGGGGCCCAGCGTCTTTCGTGCATTTGAAGTCCACAGCCAACGTCGCCAAGTCGCTCGGTTCCTGCCTTCGCAAGAACGACGAAAAGGGGCATCACCCGTAATGAATAATCTCGGTTAAAGCCATTCTGAAATTTTCGATATGAAATTACGTTCATGTGCCGCGTTCCTATTCGTTTTTGCAGGCGTGTGCAGCGCCGCCGCGCCTTGGTATGCGCCGCCCAAAGGCGGCGCCGAGCGCGCGCAAATCATGGATGCGCTGAGAGCCAAGTTGTCAACGTTCGACCCAGCGAGCCGCGATTTAATTTTTGTCGTGAAGGCGCTCTGTGTGTCGCCCGCTGTGGGCTGGCTTTCGGTTGAGCCGCAATCCCGCGACGGGAAAAATCGCGTTGAAGCGCTTCAAGCAACGTTGACGCGCGGCAAAGCAGGCTGGGACGTGGCCACCTTGGCCTGCGCCGAAGCAGACTGCGCCAAGGGCACCGACGCGAAGGCACTGCGCGCGCGCATCAATCCGCAGTGTGAGTAGACAGAACGCCTAAACATTCATTGCATTCGTTACATTCGTAGTTTTTTTGCGAGCAGCGGCGCTATTGCGCGCGTGCCATCGTCGTGCAATCAAGCGGCCGATCCTTCGCGCTGGAAACGAAATGCGTCGCGCAGTCCGCAACCCCCAATGTCCGACATTCCGCCACTTCGCGTCAATCCCTCGACAAGTCTTGCGTTCGTCAATTGATCTACAGGTGGTGGTCTATGTTCGCGCTATTTCAACGGTGCCCCTCCATAGCAGTGGATAATGCCAGCACCACTGGAGTTCGATCCTCATGAATTTACCCAACACAAAAATCTCAGTGTCCGCGCTCGGCTCACTGATCACGTTCGTGATTGCATCGATGGGCCTCGCGACCGTTGTTCATGCGCAGCAAAGCTTCTGCGCCACCGTTGACGGAACGCTGTGGGAATCGGATAACGCCGGGATTAACTAATACCCGTTGCGCTGGGAGGTACCGTCACAATCACCGCCACCAGCAAAGGCTTCAGTGCGTACCCGCCGCCCAAAGGCTTTGCAGACAGCTTTTCGATTGTTTGCCCGCTGCCAAAAAAACCCGAACGCATGACCACCGCGCGAGGCTCATCCGAAGTGTGCCGCGTGAAATTCACCAAGGCCGCGCGCAACATCATGAGCCCCGACGACGCGAAGACCAAACACGAAGGCGAATTCGCAACGCTAGGCAGTGAAGGTGACAAGGGGTATGTGAACTTCACCAAAGTGTCGGTCAAATCCATTGAGGCCGAATTTTCGGTAGAGCTCACTGAGGAAACAACGAAAAAGAAAATTGTCGTCAACGGCAAGTTGGTGGGTGTTGATCGACAGGTTGGGTCGAAGGGCTTTAACTGAGGATTTGAGTTATGAAAGCGCTGGTGACGTGTGACGTGCCCCGAAGCGCCCTCGGCGACTGATAAAAATGCGGTGCCTTGCGATGCCATAGCGAGAAGCGATGCGGCGAGTCAGGCTTTCACAGCAACCACACGTTTTTGCTGCCACGCTGACAGTGAAGCGACACATTGTGTTTGTCACACAGCTGCGTATCGGAGCGGACCACTTTGGCAAAAATGCACTTGTGACCCTTGCCGCAGGAGCAGCGGTGCGCAGGCTTTGTGGCTGTTGCACCGATGTGGCTCAACCCGTTAAAGTCGCCATCACGCCGTAAGTGGCCGTGGAGTGTCGGACAAACCAGCGTCTTGCGTCTATCCCGATATCGAGGCAATTTATGCCTTACTTCAGGACAACAGCCGCCATGAAAACCACTCCTGCGTTCCCTCATGTCAACCGCCGATTTCGCGCGACTCATTTTGTCACCAGACTCGCTTTGGCCGCCGCGACCCTGTTCACCGTGACTGCCGCCTTTGCTGATGTCGTAACGGTCGATCGACTGCGTTGCGAGACGGCTGAAAAGTATGGCGACGTTCACATCTACCGCGCTGGGAAGGCGGTGACGAGCCCCAACGTAGACGCCGCGACCATGGGCTGTCGGGTCGAACGCCGGCTGGGGTTTTGCATGTCAGAGCCGTTTAAGGGCAGCGCACCCTTTGCGCTGCGTGACAGTGATGTGTTGAGCAACAATTCAAGCACCACGACCACCCTGTGTCACACCGTGCCGAAATCCACCGCACCGAGCGGCGCGATGGACGGAATCGACGGCGTGGGCCGTGCCCGCGCGGGCCATAGCAATCCTCTCTCTGCGGGCTCATCCAAGCTGCCTTTGATCGACTTTGTGTACCAAAAAGAAAGCTCAGCCGAGCATTTAAACCTGTTGACCGACAATGCTGGCTGGATGGATCAAGCGTCGCCCGGCGTGTTGTTCAAAACCGCCGCGCTCGCTGATGCCCATTTGAAAACGCTGTCACCCGCAGTCCGCGCTCCCGTTGGCTCTGGCGCTATGCCGACACCCGAGCAATCCGCCGCCGCTGCGCGCGAGGGACTGAAGACGCTGGGTTGCGCGATCACGCCGGTGGAGGGCACTTACGCTTGCCACGATGATCGTGCGCTGAAATATTGTTTGGCCGAGGGCATGAGCTCGGGGGTGGCCAAAGTGTGCAAAGCGGACTTCAAAGCCGACCTGTCGGGAAATAGCGCGACCTGCAAGCCCTTCCTTGGCCGCACCGATGAACAGCTGTGCTTTGAACCCGGTGGTTTTGAGAGTTGCAAGCAGGACGTGGATGCAGGCAAATACAAGCTATGCATTTTTGGCTCAACGCGCTACACCGGCAAATCGCCTGGCCACCACATCGGTGCGCCAGCGGGCAACACGCCGGCTAAAGTATCTGCCTCCGAGCAAGCGGTCAGCGCGGGCTGCAACTTTAACGTTAGCACCCGCACCGCGAGCTGCCCATCCCTCATCGCCTACGACAAGTGTCGCAGCTTGATCGACAACAAAGACCTCAAAGGCTGTGGCGCTGATTTCGCTCAGGTCAACACCGGTGGCATGAAAACCTGCAAGCGATTCTTGGGCCGCGCCGACGAGATGCTTTGCAACGCTGAAGGCGACTACCGCGAATGCATCAATGCAGTCAAAGCAGGGCAGATGAAAACCTGCCGCATGGCGGGCAGCACCGATTCGTTGTATCCACCGGCAAAAAAATAGCAGTTGGCCGCGAACGACCGGCGACAGGCGGGGCTCATTCCGATACGCCGGTTGCCACCTCTTCTGAAGGAAATTTTCATGCTGATGTTCAAAGCCCCGTTGATCGTGGCTCGAGCAGTTCTGTTGCTTGCAGCGGTCGGTGCGGTATCGGGAACGGTGCGTGCCGAGGGGCAAGAGCCTTCGGTTGATCGCAGCTCAACCGCTCGCTCACTGCAGACGTTGGGTAAGCCCGCCGAGCGCACGGTAATCATGGTGGCGGATGTTTCGTCGCAGGTGACAGAGATTGATGTGCGTGCCGCCACCACCATGCTGACGACCGCGCTGGTGAAGAGTCGCCAGTTTCGCGTGATGGAGCGGCGGGGCGCTGAGGCGACACCCGCCATCAACGACAAGGCGGGACAGGGCTTTGTATTTGAGGCTATTTTTAGCGAAGCCACGCCGAGCAAGGCGACCAGCAGCAATGGATTTGGACTGGGTGGCCTTACGGTTGGCGGCAGCAGCAATCAGGACGAAATCGGGCTTGACGTGAGAGTTCGGGCCGCAGCGACCGGTGAAATTGTCGACGCGATCAATGTACGCAAGATCGTTGAG
>JANXNO010000203.1 GCA_025354075.1 Burkholderiales bacterium
ATTGACCGCTCACCTCGTCAGTCGGCTCTGTCGGCTCTGGGGCGGCAGCGGGAATTTAGCGCTCGCGGCGGCTGCGATCGTATTTTCAATCCCGGCGATCGCCAATTCCGCGCTCACACCCAAGCCTGATTTGATCGCAGGATTGCTTTTTCTCCTGGCGTTCTGGTTTACGGTGCTCGCGCTGAAGCAACGAGATCTCAACAATCTTCTTTTTGCGTTCGGCGCGGGTGCGCTGTCGATCCAGTGCAAGTTGGTGAGCGTGCCGTATCTGGGCGTGCTCGCGGTTGCGGTATGTCTGGCAGCGCACGTGTGGCGCGTCCGCGCTGATTGGCCTACGCCGCAGCGCTGGGCACCTGCCACCCGCATTGCGTGGGTGTGTGCGCTGCTGTGCCTGGTAGTCACTGTCGCGCTAACGTTCCGAACCTGGCATCTGACGGGCATGCCTACCGTCGGCCCGGATCCGTTAGTAAAAATATGGAACTTGCTGGGCTTCGAGTTTAAGGAGCCTACGGGCACGTTGCAGTGGACGTGGCCACAGGTATGGTCTGAGGTTCCTATGATCGCCTTTGATATGTTGTTCAAGCCATCGCGGCTGCCGAACATCATCATTACGTGGATTGGCAACATCTGGCTTTGGATTGCCCTGTTTGCGGCGCTGTGCGCGATCTCGCGCCCCAAGCTCGCAAGCTATAAGGATGGTCATTGGCTACTGGGTCTGTGCGTAATGGGTTGCGGGCTTGTGCTCGCGTTCAGCGTTCGCTTGCATAGCCGGGGAGGCGACGGCAATTACCTTATTGCACCGCTGTTGATCGCGGTTCCGCTTTTCCTGGCAACGCTTTCTCGCCTCACGGAGACAGAGGTGCGTCGCTCAGAGCGTGTTGTCGCGACGCTCGGCGTGGTGTGCGCCGTCGTGTTTCATTGCTCCTATTCGTTGGCCAACGCATGGTGGAGTGCACCGGGCACGCGAGCCTGGGACTGGAATTTTGCAGGCGGGGTTTACGACACCAAAGATATGCGCAGCGACAAGCTGAAGTTTTATGGTCTTAGCGAAGCTGAGGAAGTCTTGCTTAAAGAAAGACATCCATTACACGTGGTCGGCTACACCAAGGAGGACTCAGGATTTTGGTTGTCGGCGCGATACGAGTCGCTGCACAGCATTATGTTTTCACGTCCCGAATATGTTTCAACCCGAGACGGCTTCCTGCGTTTTTCAAAGCTGGCGAATGTGGATATGGTTATCTTGCCTGCGGTTCAAGAGGATAAAGCGCCAGACGATCCGTCTGTGGTCGATGCGATGCTTCGCCCACGTTGCGCGCAGGCGTTGCCATCATGTCAAAAAGTGGGGCGCTATTTACTCATCGATCTGCGCTAGCTGGGTTGTGGCTCGATGGTTGGCCGCAGCGCTCATCGGGTTGCAACAATTGCGTTCTGATCGCCGAACAACGCGGTCTCTTCTCCCCATGCGTCGAGCATCGCTACCGAGCGAAATCCAGCCTTGCGAAGCGCATCCAGCAGTTCCCAGCCAAAGTGGTAGAAGCACAGCACGCCGTCCCCAGGAATAGTTGGATTGCCATGATATTCGGGGGGTTCAATATGAACCAGGTTGCCGCCTTCGATTCGGGCGCGTACCAGCGTGGTTGGCGACGCGTTCAGGAATGGTGCTGTCAAGAGCACCTGGCCGCCGTCGCGTAATACACGGTGAAATTCGCCGAGTGCCTTTGTGTAGTCGGGTACATGTTCGAGCACGTCGAAACTGCCCAAGAGGTCGAACGACTGATCCGGAAATGACAACTTGCAGACGTCTTCGTGCCTGATCATTGCCGTTGGATCGAGTAAATAGGCCATTAGCTTGGCGCTGGCTTTTGCCTGTTCAAGCAGGCTTGGCGTGAATTCGCTTCCGACAATATTCGGGAACGAACGGCGCAGTACCCTGTAGAGCGGGGTGAGCTGTTCAGTGAGATAAACGCGCGGTTCGGCAGTATTTGCCGCTGCGCGATGAAACCATTCGGCGGCGAGGCGAATACGCGTGATGGCACCGCAATCATCGCATGCGCCCGACTCGCGCCAGTAATACCCAGATGGCGTTAAAGCGCTTTGCGAATGCACAAGTCGGCCGATGCCCTGATGCGCCTGACAGAAAAACTGCGGCGAACTGCCGCGCTCAAGCGCTTGGGTGAGGGGTAATTCAACGGCCCGGCGGGCCGTCTGACAATCCGGTTCGTGCATCCATTTCAGGTAATCGCGACGCTGTGTGAAGTAGCGAAAGCGCGAAAGCGGAGCCCCCGCCATCATGTGCGGGTCGAGCCTTTCGCCATGTCCCGATCCCGCAATACCTTGCGTTGAATCTTGCCGGTCGTCGTCATCGGCAGCTCGTTGACAAATTCAAATTCTTTGGGATATTCGTAGGGTGCGAGTCGGCCGCGTACATGCAGGGCGAGGCTCTTTTGGAGTTTTTCGGTGGGTTCGAAACCTGCTGCGAGCACGATGAACGCTTTGACGATCATGCCGCGTTCAGCGTCTGGTTTGCCGATCACTGCGGCCATTGCAACCGCTGAATGTTGAATCAGGCAGCTCTCGATTTCTGCGGGCCCAATGCGGTAGCCCGCGCTCTTGATCACGTCATCGCTGCGCCCGTCGTACCAGAGATAGCCGTCAACATCCATGTGGGCCATGTCGCCGGTGCGGCACCAGTCGCCCGAGTATTTCGCCTTGGTGCCCGCATCGTTGCCGAGATAGCCCAGAAAAAAAACGGGATCAAGGTCGCCATTAGCGTCGCGCCGATTGACGGCGACGTCCCCCGACTCGCCCAGCGGCACGCCACGGCCCAGCGTGTCGAGCACTGCAATCTGGTGACCTGGATACGCGCGGCCCATGCTGCCTGGGCGCGCGGGCCACAGCAACGAGCAGTTGCCCACGACATAGTTGAGCTCGGTCTGACCAAACATTTCGTTAAGCGTGACACCCAGCGCGCGCTGCGTCCATTCGAACGCGGCCTCGCCCACGCTCTCGCCTGCACTCATGATGGAACGCAGCTTTAGCGTGTAATGTTCGCGCGGAAACGGCACGCTCTTCATCATCATTTTGAGCGCAGTCGGGAACAGAAAGGTGCAGGTCACGCGATATCGTTCCATCAACGAAAACGCACGCGCGGGGTCGAACCGTCCGCGATAGCCCACAATCGTATGGCCAAAATAAAGCGTCGGCAGTAGCGCATCCCACAGCCCGCCCGTCCACGCCCAATCGGCGGGCGACCAAAATATGTCGCCCGGTTGCGGGAACTGGTTGTGCGAGTAAATAAAGCCAGACAAATTGCCGTACAGCGCACGGTGCGGGATCAGCGCACCTTTGGGCGGGCCGGTGGTGCCGCTGGTGTAGATCACGAGCGCGGCAGCGTCGGCTGCTGTGTCGGCAACCGCGAACGTGTCGCTGCCATGCGTCAGCAAATCATCCCAGTCGATAGCGGAGGCGTCACCCGCGCCTGCGCAGGCGACCACCGAGGTGAGACAGGCGATCTGCGCGCGGACTGACAGCACGTTAGCGAGCGACGCTGAGTCGCAAATGGCCAGCTTGCATTGCGCGTGCTTCAGCCGATACGCCAGCGCATCGGGCCCAAACAGCACGGTGAGCGGTACGGCCACTGCACCCAACTGCAACACGGCGAGCAGCGATACTGCCGTCTCAATGCGTTGTGGCAGGCAGACAGCGATCCGGTCGCCCTCGCGAATGCCGATGGCGCTGAGGGCGGACGCGAGGCGGTGGACGCGTCGCGACAGCTCGGCGTAGGCAACACTGGCATGTTCGCCGGTTTCGTCCTCCCATTCAATCGCGATATGCCCGGCGCGGCTGGGATCTACCGCCCAGCGGTGCGCACACACGGTGGCGATGTTGAATCGCGGTGGCACCTGCCACGTCCAGTCCCGGTAGTGCTTGCCATACTGGTCGACACCCGGGGCCGGCGCGGGGGCGGGCGGAGGGAGCGGGAATGAGGTGGGAGGTTGCACCATAAGTAAAGGCCAAGGCTTCGAAAAGCACTCGTAAAATCACGGTGTGAAAGATAGTACGCCAAGCCCCACGCCGTCAACGTCGCTGCGGATTTTGATCTGGGGCGTGGTGCTGTGCGTGCTGGCGGCGACTTTTTTGGCGTACGGCCAGATTGAACTGATGATTCAGTGGGTCACGGCGGTGCTGTGTTGATAAGAAATCAGTCAGCGCGATTGCGTGTGAACAACGCCCGCACCGTAGGCAGCGCGGCGTCGGCCGAGAAGTGTGTGTGAACGTTGCCGATACCCGCCTGCGATAGCGTGTTCCACAGCGTCGCATCCAGGTAGGCTCGGGCAATGGCCTGGGCGAATGCCAGCGGATCGTCAGCGACCAGCACGTCAAGCTCGTTGCGCAGATGCATGCCTTCCACCGCGCATGACGTTGCAACCACGGGAATGCCGTAAATCATCGCCTCGTTGATCTTGCCTTTGATGCCCGCACCGAAGCGCAGCGGAGCTATCGAGACGCGCGCCCTTTGCAACAGTGGCTCCGTGTGTTCGACAAAACCGCGCACGTCGAGGCCCGTTTGCGAAAGCGCTTTAATGTCATCGGGCATGTTGCTGCCAACGATGGTGGTGGTGACATCGGGCACCAACTCCCGCAGCCGGGGTAGCACCTCGGCCGCGTACCACTGCACCGCGTCAATATTGGGCGGATGCCGGAAACCGCCGATAAATAGTATGCCTTCGCGCTCCTCAAGCGGCGCGGGCATTGCAACGGGCGAATGAATCATTGAAATGATTTCAACACGGGCCTGCGGCTCAATCTGTGCGAGCAAAGATTTTTCGAATTCGGACACAACCAGTGTGACGTCACTCTTCGCAATGACCCGCAATTCTTTGGCACGCGTGGCGGCGGCTGCACGGTGCATCGCCGGGTTTTGCAGTAGTACAGCCTCACGCTCTTCACGCACAAAATGCAAATCAACAGTGTCGAAAATGATGCGTGCATTGGGTGCTAATGTGCGCACCGTGCCGACGTATTGCGCCGCGATGTAGTAGCGGCAGAACATGATTGTGTCGAGCGTTGGGCCGCGCTCGCGCAACACGGCCCGAACCGATCCCGCACACCTTCCGTGCAACAACTCGACACCCATGCCGGTGAGCAGTCGTGCGTATTTCGGGTTGCCGTCCAGGTTGTCTGCGATATAGGTTACGTGGTGGCCTTCCGCCTTGAGAATCGCCAGCAAATTCAGCAGTCGCACGGAGCCCGCGTCCTGATCCGGCGTGATCATGCAGGCTTCAACAATCAAAATATTGCTACGACTCGCACGATGCGCTTCTTGCTCTGGCTCAACCGCATTCTCGCGATGATTGACGAGCGTATGCTGCCAACGCTCAAAGAATTTTTTCGCGTTGGTAACTTGATACGCCTTGACCCCCGACGAAACGTCGCGCCCATGGCTCACACCTTCCAGGTGAAAAATTTCGGCTGCGGGTTGATACAGCACGCGCAGTCCGCGTGCGCGAATGCGAAAAGCGAGGTCGGCATCTTCGTAGTACGCGGGCGCATAGTGCGGGTCGAAGCCCCCCATGTTGGCGAACAATTCGCGTGTAATCGCAAGCGCTGCGCCGGAACAGAAGTCGGCGTTACGAACGAAATTAAATCGTGGGTCGTCGCAGTGTTCTCCGCGACCCCAGTTCCACGCGCTGCCATCGCGCCAGACGATGCCGCCTGCCTCCTGCACGCTGCCGTCTGCGTTCAAGAGCTTTGCGCCGACGAGCCCTACGTTTTTGTGGGCGGCAAAGGTGTCAATCAGGGCATCAAGTGAGCCGGGTCGAACCACAGTGTCATTGTTGAGAATGATCAGCCACTCACCGCGAGCGTGCGTTGCAGCCGCGTTCACGTTGCCGATAAAACCAAGGTTTGCAGCATTGCGCACGATGCGAACACCCGTCACCGGCGCGAGGGCGACGGAAGCAGGTTCGGGCGAGCTATCGTCCATCACGATGATCTCGAAGGATCTGTGCAACGGTGCTTTGGCAATACTTGCAAGGCAGGCGAATGTGGTTGCGTGTTGACCATACACGGGTATCAAAATCGACACCAGCGGCAAATCAACGACCGTCGGCAGCACGAGCGGCGCGATCACGGGCGGCATGCTCTCCGGGAGTTGCATTGCTACCGGTGCCTCTGGCACACGAAACTCTGTGGCCAGCCGGTCACGCACGCTTGACCAGCCGCCACGGCGAAAACGCGCAACGCCGCCGCGCATCAGCACTGGGGCTCGCGGGATCAATTTAAGCGTTGAGCTGGCGACGTGGCGTGCCCGGCGCGTGACGCGGACGACGCCCCGCAGCGGCCGGGTGATGCGCCACGATGTGCTGCTGATCATCTCGTTGCGGGCAGCGTCAATCTGGGCGTTGTGTTCTTGCTGTTGACGAACGGACGCTTCGAGATGCGCGATATAGTCGCGCGCAGACAGGGCGCGTGCTTCTGCGTCGTCAAACGCCGCGTGCCATTTGCTGCTCGCGTCGGCGTATTCGTCCTGGAGCGCTGCAACCGTTTCTTGTGCCGTCACTGCGGTTTCGTGCAGGGCGTTGAGTTCCGCGTTGAGCGCATCATATTGCGCGCGTCCAACCAGATGAGTTTCTCCCGGCGACATCATTTCGAGTGCACGCTCAACGACTTTTGTCGATGGCTGATGACCGCCATACACGCCGATTCGGAACATATCGAGCAGCGCCTTGTGCCCGCCCTGCCTGACCGTACTCGATGCGACAGCCGAGGCCATCAATGCGTCCCTATTTGCCAACGCACTTGCCGCTACTTCGACCGGTAGAACATCCGCATACCGTTGCGCGTAGCTCTCTGCGCTGCCTGGGCCAGTCAATCGCGAACTTTGCGGTGGCGTGAATGGGAGGGCGCGCGGCGACTGAGCAGATGCCGCGACGAGCGCATCATGCCACTGCACAGCGTTTGCATCGTGCGAAAGCAAGGTCGCGTTTTCGATACCTTGCAGGCGTTCGGCCAGCGCGCCAATATTCGATGCAACGATGGGGATGCCACTGGCAAGGGCCGCCGTCAAAATAAACGAATAGGTTTCCGGCACCTGGGATGGCAACCAGATTACGTCGGGTCGTTCGTCCGCGATCAGCCCTGGCAAATCATTCGCTTCGTATGACCCGGTTGCTCGGAGCGTCGTCGGCAGTGGCTCCGCTGCGTGGCCAATCAAACGCAGCAACAGCGTTGACGACGTGCTCCGGGCGTGTTCAGCCACAGCGAGGGCGACCGATAGCCCTTTCGCCTTCGACAACGCACCGAGTAATGCCACCTTAGCCACGCGGGGCACCGTGGTTGGCTGCTCCGGGTGGGGCAGCAGGGTGACATTGATGTTGGGGAAGTATCGTTTGACACCGTTGCCCACACTAAAGCTCGGTGCAAAGACACGCGCGGCGCGTGATAGCACCGGCGCAAATGTGCCCCGCCACTGTTCAATGCTGAGATGCCACGCGTGAGGACGCCCTGTGATGCACTGATTGCAGCCCGACGTATCCGGTTCGCCGCAATAGCGGTCGGCGGGGTCGCTAAGCTGGTATTGCGGACACACGCTCATGTAGTCGTGCAGGGTGCAATCAAGCGGCACGCCGAGCGCCACATCAATAGCGAGAATGGAAGGCGGCAAGCCATGAATGTGGTGAAGATGCACGCGCTCGAATTGCAGGCCAGTCAGCGCATTGATCAACACCTGCCATTCGTTGCTCGAAACCCGAATCCGCTCGTTTCCGGGAAGCTCAAGCTCCAATACACCTTCGCCAGCGGGGCGCAGCACCATGACCCGCGCGCGGTTGGCGATCAGTCCAACCAGCGATTTAACATGCTGCTCCACGCCGCCACCCCAGGCGTGGGTAACGAACAATAATCGGGGAAGTCCGGCGGAAGCGAATGCTTGCAGAGCGGACGGCGTTGGATGGGTCATGTACGCCTAGATAGAGCCACTGATTTTTTTTGCCCAGCGAACTAGCGCGGTGTCCGGCGTGGCGACCGTAGCTGCAATAGGTGAGGCGTCTACAACGTTTGAGCACTGCGCCTTGAGCGCCTCGATTTCAGTGTGCAGCATCGCGTTTTCACGATAGGTTCGCGACCATTCGGCGTACACCGACATCTCACGATCAGTCACCAGACTCAACTGAGACGCCACAGTAGCCAGGCGCTCCGGATTGCGTGCACAGAACACCAGAAAATACACCTCAGCAGGAAAGCCCGATTCACCGTCAGCAGTTAAGGCGACTGCACTGGTCGCCGCAGCGTCCATCGGCCACACCATCGAATGAAACGCTGCACGTTGGGCAAACCAGCGCTGCGCGGAAAAGTGCGGATCAAGCAGCGTTTTCAGTTCGGCACGATCCAGCTCTTTGACGTGAAATTCGTTTTTGTAGCCCGTACGGTCGCTGTACTGGGGGCGGTTAGGCGAAGAGATGATGAACAGGCCATCGGGAGCCAGCAGCCGATCCACCTCCAGCAGAAACGCCTCGTGCTCCATGATGTGTTCAATGGTTTCGAACGAGATGATCACGTCGAAACTTGCATCGGGCTCCGGGATTTGAAAGCAGCTTGCGGTCAAGTACCTAAGGTTCGTTG
>JANXNO010000223.1 GCA_025354075.1 Burkholderiales bacterium
GGGGGCGCTTGAGCGTGCAGCATCGGTTACAGTCGCGCAACGATTACCCCTCACCCCCACCCTCTCCCGCAAGGGGAGAGGGGCAAAACAGGCCATGCTGCAATGCTCACCTTCGACAACCGCTTCTTAAACGAACTGCCCGGCGACCCGAATCCGCGTAACCATTCGCGGCAGGTGCAAGGCGCGTTCTGGTCGCGGGTTGAGCCGACGCCTGTGGCTGCGCCGCGGCTGATTGCTTACTCGCCAGAGGTTGCGGCAAACCTTGGTCTAAGCGAAGCGCAGATGCAAACGCCGGAGATGGTTAGCGCCCTCTCAGGCAACGGCACCTTGCCCGGCATGGAGACTTACGCGACCGTCTACGGAGGTCACCAGTTCGGCAATTGGGCCGGGCAACTCGGCGATGGGCGTGCGATATTGCTCGGTGAAATCATCGCGCCGAACAATGATCGCTATGAGTTGCAGCTCAAGGGAGCGGGCCCGACGCCGTATTCGCGTCGCGCTGATGGTCGGGCGGTGTTGCGCTCGTCGATACGCGAGTTTTTGTGTAGCGAGGCGATGCATCATCTGGGTGTGCCGACGACACGGGCGCTCTCGCTCGTGCAGACGGGCGACGACGTTGAGCGCGACATGTTCTACGACGGCAATGCCGCGCCAGAGCCCGGCGCGATTGTGTGCCGTACAGCCCCGACGTTCATTCGCTTTGGGCACTTTGAGTTGCCCGCGTCGCGCGGTGAAACAGCGCTGCTCAGGCAACTCGTCGATTTCACCATCACGCATTACTTTCCGCACTTGCTGGCGTTGCCGGAAAACGAGCGGATCACCGCGTGGTACGGTGAAGTCTGCGAGCGCACGGCGAAGCTCATCGCCGAATGGATGCGCGTGGGCTTTGTGCATGGTGTGATGAACACGGACAACATGTCCATCCTCGGGCTCACGATCGATTACGGCCCGTATGGCTGGATCGACAACTTCGATCCGGGCTGGACGCCGAACACGACCGATGCGGGGGGCAAGCGATATGCCTATGGTCGTCAGCCCGGCGTCGCGCAGTGGAATCTCGGGCGACTGGGCGATGCGCTGTCGACGCTTGAAATTGCCGCTGATGACGTACAAACCGCGCTTGCCAAATTCGAATCAACCTACGCTGTTGAAATCAAGCGCGTCTTTGCCAACAAGTTTGGCTTCAAGGCGTGGTCGGATCAGGGCGGCGAAATTGTGGATGCGGCGTTTGCGCTGATGGGCGCGTCCGAGATTGACATGACAATTTTCTTTCGACGTTTGGCTACGGCGGCCTCAGTCGATGATTTCAAGGACGCCTTCTATCTCGACGGCGAATGGCTCACTGAGCGCGAAAAATTCGCTGTGTGGTTTGGGCACTATTCCGCATTCATTGCTATGGAAAATCCTGCGCCAAACGACCTGGATGAGCGTGTCACGCGGATGAACGCCGCCAATCCGAAATACGTGCTTCGCAACTATCTCGCGCAGCAGGTGATTGACGCTGCGCATACGGGCGATATGTCAAAAATCACCGAGTTGCTTGATGTGATGTGTCACCCGTACGGCGAGCAACCGGGTCGCGAAGCATTTGCGCAGAAGCGCCCCGATTGGGCGCGGCACAAGGCGGGTTGCTCGATGTTGTCGTGTAGTTCGTAGCGAGCGCTTTAGCAGCGGCTTTACCGCGGCAAAATGGGGGCTCGCAGCAGACGATCGCCGCGGAACCGTTTCCACGCACCGCCTGCGACTAGTCCTTGTCGAAGTCTGCGCCGCGCCCGCCGACACCGCCGCGTTTGACGTTGCCTTTCATGGCGTTGCCGGGCTTACCTTTCGGCCCCCAGCTTGTGGCCATTTGTGCCTTGCTGAAATCCGCCTTTTTTGAGCTGTCTCCGAATCCTGAAACCGACAGGCTGCTATGGCCCGAGATTGACGCGGCAATCGCGCCCCAGAGCACCAGCACGCCAATCAGCGCGAACAGGCCAACGAAGAATACCGCGATGAACTCAACGTTTGTCTGCGATGTGACGAGCATCAACGCGGGGAAAATGAAGCCGCACCACAGTGCACCAAACGCCCACAACCCGGCTGCCCCCAGCATATTCCCGTAATACGAAAAGCCGACTAATGCGCCGACCACGCCAAGTACGCCGGCAAGCGCAAACAGGCTGAAAACAATCGTGAACGGAGCTCGTGACCACAGCGAACCCCAAGGCAAATCGCGCGACACCAGCGCCACGTTGGGCTTGCGCGGACTGACCCACACCGTCACCTTTTTTTCCTGGTTACGCGCATCGCCAAGCGACTTGAGTACGACCGCGTTGGACGGCTCGTCGATCGCGTCGTCGTCAAGCACAGTCAGTCGCTCCGTGTCGTAGGTTTTGCCTGCGACGTCGTAACGTGCTGCATACCAGTTGAACGTGCCCGCATCGTCCTTGCCGGTGCGCTCGATCACGGTCGCCTCGACGGGTTGGTAGTCGCGCGCGAGCATCCAGTTGCCGATAGGCACCGCCAGTGGCTTCGCGCCAAAATGCCAGCCTGTCATCCCGAAAACAACCGCCAGCAACGACCACCAGAAGACTGCCAGCAGACGTTTGCCCCAGCGTGGATGTGGATGCGAGGTATCAATAGCCATAGTCACATGATATGCATCTGTAGAGGTTTTTGTCATACAACTTCCGCTTGAGAGCCCCATTTGAAAAGGGCGCATATCCTTTTTTTATAAAAAGTCGACTTTTGCATAAAGCAGACTACGGCCTATATAAAGCCAGACTTTCACGCGAAAGCGGATATTAATGGTGGGTGAAATAAATGGCCGCACCAAAGCTGCGGATGTGCAGCCTTCATTTTTCGCAGCGAAGCGCGTATAAACAGAGATAATTTAAAGACGATTTTCTGCATCAGGAGATGCCATGTTCCGCCCAACCATGCAAAAAGCGGTGTCCTCGGTTGTTTTGCGCGCGACGCTGGCAATCGCGTTCATCACTGCGCCGACGCTTGCGGCCGCCCAACAAAAAGTCACCTTTCAGAGCAACTGGTTTGCTCAGGCCGAGCACGGCGGACTGTATCAAGCCGTTGCTGAGGGTACGTACAAAAAATACGGTCTCGATGTCACCATCAAAATGGGCGGGCCGCAGGTGAACGGCCTGCAATTGCTCGCGGTCGGGCAGGTCGATATTTTCATGGGCTTCGATATCCAGAACTACAAAGCTTGGGAGCAGGGCGTGCAAGCGGTCAGCGTCGGCACTTTCTTCCAGAAGGACCCCATCGTTGTCATCG
Source organism: Burkholderiales bacterium (assembly GCA_025354075.1). Lineage (GTDB taxonomy): Bacteria > Pseudomonadota > Gammaproteobacteria > Burkholderiales > Casimicrobiaceae > Casimicrobium. Next base: position 3,274 of record JANXNO010000223.1, read on the forward strand.
CGCACAGCGACGTCAAAACCTTCGCCGATCTGAAATCAAAAACTGTGCTCGTGTCAACCGACGGCCAGACTAACTGGTGGCCGTGGGCGAAAGCGAAATACGGCTTCAAGGATGAGCAGACGCGACCTTACACGTTCAACGTGCAGCCGTTTATCGCCGACAAGAAACTCGCGATGCAAGGGTATCTGACATCGGAGACATTGGCCGTGCAGAAGGGGGGTGTAAGGGACGCGAAAGTATTCCTGCTCGCCGATCTTGGCTACCCACCGTACACCGAGACCATCACGGTTCTCAAGAAAACCATCGACACCAATCCGAAGATGGTTGAGGCGTTCGTGAAGGCGTCGATGGAAGGCTGGAAGAGTTATCTGAAGAACCCCGCGCCGGCCAACGCGCTGATCAAAAAGGACAATCCTGCAATGACCGACGAGCTGCTCGCTTACGGCCTTAGCAAGATCAAGGAAAGGGGCATTGTTGATGGCGGCGACGCGGCGAAGATGGGCATCGGCATCATCACCGATGCGCGCATGAAACAGACTTGGGACATGATGGTTGCGAACAAACTCATCGACACGACAAAGGTGAAATTTGCCGATGCGTGGACGGATAAATTTGTTAAGGACGTGAAGGTGATGCCTTAGTGCAAGCCGGGCTGGTGGGACAACATTCACGCGGAGATTTCTCTGTCCCCTCTCCCTCGACGGGTGAGGGCTAGGGTGAGGGTGATCGCTGCATGAGCGAAGCTGGTTTCGACCTTAACCCAACCCCTCACCCCAACCCTCTCCCGCAAGGGTAGAGGGGGCAGAACAAGATGAATTCTGAAGCCTCGGCAGTTGCCGTTCAATCCGCCGAAAAAACCTATCCCAATGGCACGCACGCGCTGCTGCCGGTAAACCTCACCGTCCAGCAAGGTGAGTTTGTAACGCTGCTCGGCCCATCCGGCTGCGGCAAAAGCACGCTACTGAACATGGTCGCAGGCCTGCTTGAACCGAGTGCCGGGCGTATCAGCGTGTGGGGCGAATCTCCGAATGCGCAATCGCAGGCGAAGCAGCGCCTGTCGTTCGTGTTTCAGGAGGCAACGCTCATGCCCTGGGCGCGTGTGGGCGCGAACGTTCGCCTGCCGCTCGATCTGCAAGGCATCAATCGCGCTGACGCGGATCAGCGCGTGGGCAATGCTCTGAAACTAGTGGGTCTTGAGAAATTCGCTGAATCCTATCCACGCGAGCTGTCCGGGGGCATGCAGATGCGGGCGTCGATCGCACGCAGTCTGGTTACCGATCCATCGCTTTTGCTCATGGATGAACCGTTCGGCGCACTGGACGAAATTACGCGCAACCGCCTTGATGACGAGTTGCTGTCGCTGTGGCGTAGCAAAGGCCTCACGGTCATCTTTGTCACCCATTCGATTCACGAAGCGGTGTATCTGTCATCACGAGTCGTGGTGATGGCCGCACGGCCGGGCCGCGTGATCGAAGAGGTGGCCATTACGCCCACGGTTGCGCGCGACGATGCGTTCCGCGTATCAACAGAGTTTGCTGGTTACGCGAAACAATTGCAGGACAGTTTGCTGCGCGCGTCCGTGAACGTCGATGAAGCGCTGGCATGACGCGCGATCAGGGGCAAAGACTGCTGCTGCCGCTGTTCGTCGCGCTCGTCATTGTCGGGCTATGGCAGTGGTGGGTGACGGCCTACGACATCCCGCAGTTTCTCGTCCCGAGCCCGCTTGTCGTTGCGCAAACGCTCGTTATGGACTGGTCGCTGTTGGGCGCAGCGTTGCTAGTGACGCTCAAAGTGACCTTTCTCGCGCTCTTCTGCTCCGTGCTGCTCGGGGTCACCATCGCTTTCGCCTTTGTGCAAAGCAAATGGATTGAAACCGCGTTTTTCCCCTATGCCGTTTTGCTGCAAGTTACGCCCATTGTGGCCATTGCGCCGCTCATCATCATCTGGGTGAAAAGCCCCACTGCGTCGCTGGTGATTTGCGCCACGCTGGTTGCGCTATTCCCGATCATTGCGAACACCACGCTCGGACTGCGTAGCGTGAATCGCGGGCTGCAAAGTCTGTTCAAGATGAACCGCGCGACGCGGTGGCAAACGCTCGTTCGATTGCGCATCCCGAGCGCCCTGCCGTACTTTTTTGGCGGCCTGCGGATCTCATCTGGTCTCGCGCTGATTGGTGCAGTCGTCGCGGAATTTGTCGCGGGAACGGGAGGCACCGGCACCGGGCTCGCATATCAGATTTTGCAGGCCGGATATCAGCTCAACATTCCGCGCATGTTCGCTGCGCTGGTGCTCATCACGTTAACGGGCGTGACGCTCTTCGCGCTCATGGGCGCACTGTCGAAATGGGCGCTTGGCAGTTGGCATGAAAGCGAAACCAACTCGATTTGATGCTATTGCGGGCAATATTATAATATCGCGTGCAATATGGTAGCCAGACTTGTCATCGACGCCAACGTTATTTTCGCCGCGCTGCGCAGCGCGAAGGGCGCGTCTGCTGCGCTCATGCAGCATGTGGCCGAAACGCGCGTGAAACCGCTGTTGACGGTGGCGCTGGTTTTGGAGATTGAGAGCGTGCTCTGCCGTCCCGAACACCTCGCGGTGAGTGGGCTCACGCCCGCGCTGGTGCAGGGCTTTGTTGACGAGCTCTGCGCGTTGGCGGAGCCGGTGCAGATTCATTTTGCGTGGCGACCGCAGCTCCATGATGCAGCCGATGAGATGGTGTTGGAGGCGGCTGTGAATGGGCAAGCAAATGCATTGGTCACCTTCAACTTGAAAGATTTTTTGCCCGCTGCGTCGGGCTTGGGCGTGGAGGTGATCGCGCCGATTACCGCGCTACGTGTTTTTGATTTGATGGATCGTTGATTGAGCTTGAAGGGAAATCACCATGAGTAACTTTGCACTGCGCCTGCCCGACTCGCTGTTCGAGCGCGCGCGCATCCTGGCTGAGCGCGATAACTGCTCGCTCAATCAATTGTTCGCCGTCGCGATCGCCGAAAAAATCGCGACTATTGACGCTGAGGCGTTCTTCGCCGAGCGCACCGCGCGCGCCGCTTCGCAGCCGGGCGGCATGATGCGCGCGCTCAATGTCGCGTGGAAGCATAACGTAAAGACCGCGCCAATGGCAGGCGACGAAATGCCAGCGAGCGGTGGGCACAGCGTGCAGGAAGAACGGGCAACCTATGCGGTCAAAAAAGCGCCGTCAAAGGTCGCCGCCAAACGCAAGCGTTGAATGTCGGGCGGTGAGACCCCGCCGCCGCAGATGATCACAAGCGCACTGAACCCATCCCATGGTTGCGGCGCAATTTCCGTTCACGGCGCGTTAAGAAAACCGCGACAACTCGCCGCGCCGCATCGGCATGGCATCAGCGGCGCGTCGATATCGTCAGCCCGCACCCGGTAGTCCAGCAGCAACTCTTCACCGATGGCGATCTCGCGCAGACTGACAAAGAACACGCGACCTTCTGCGATGTCCACGACCACGTTCGCCGCGCAACTGTGATTGATGAATTCCGCGCCGCTACCGCCGATAGCCCCATCAACCAACCGCCCCGGCGCTACCCAGAACAGGTACAGAAACGGCCGCTCGCGCCGTCGCTCGGCCTCGCGGTAGCCGATGCGCTCCCCGGTGTATTCGATGACGCGAGCGTTCGCGGGAATTACCTGCCCGGCAAACACGCCGAAGCGATGAATGGGCGAGGGTCTCGCCTCAAGGTGGAAGCGCGTCGCCGCGCTGTCAATTCGCGGTTTGACCGGGGCGTTTTCAGACGGAAGTTGCGCGGGCGCTGCGGCGGTAGCATCGACGAGTTCCTGTCGGACGTTGGTCATCGAACACTTCCCGTTGATTGAAATGGTGTCGCTCGCACACTCGGATCGTGTTGCCATTTTGCGTCGCGGAAAGAAGTCAGTCAACACAAGCAGCTTTTCGACGAAACGCCTATTTCATTGCGACTCAGGACGAAATTGGTCGATAGTCGATAAATGCAATTATTTGGCTGCGACCCATATCAAATAGGGTTTTACCTAAAAAGTTGTATGTCTTGATCGCGTTGCCGTTTGCTTGTAAACTACACGCATGTTCTTGCAATTCACCACCGCACGACCACTCGCCCTTGTGAGCGTTGGCCTGCGCGTTCATCAGGGCGCTTTCAGCCGCTCCTCCCGCTCCCGCTAGGCGGGACATTTCTTTTTCTCCGTCCGCTTTTCGCTTTCGCGCGGTATTCGCATTCGCGGCCCTGCGCTCGCAACTTCCCATTTCAAAAATTCAAATACACGAGTGACTCATCATGTTTGACATCAATCTTCTGCGCAACGACATCGCGGCTACGGCAGAGCGAATGAAGGCGCGCAATTACGTCATCGACACGGCAGCCTTTGAGGCGCTGGAGGCCGAGCGCAAGGCGTTGCAAATTCAGACGCAGGAGCTGCAACAACAGCGGAACGCCCTGAGCAAAGCGGTCGGTCAGGCCAAGGCCGCGAAGGACGAGGCGAAGGCGCAGCAGCTGCTCGCTGAGGTCGCTGCTGTGCCTGAGAAGGTCAAGGCGAACGAGCTGGCGCTGGCGGGCGTTCAGGAGCGTGTGAATGCGATTCTGATGGCGATGCCGAACCTGCCGCAAGCAGATGTTCCGATGGGCAAAGACAGCGATGAGAACGTCGAGCAGCGGCGCTGGTATCCCAACGGAAAAGCGGCCCGCACGATCGACTTTGAAGTGAAAGATCACCTTGCATTGGGCGAGGCGCTCACCAGCGCTACAGGCCCGCAACTGGACTTTGAAGCGGGCGTCAAACTCTCAGGCACGCGCTTCACCGTGATGCGCGGCCCGCTGGCGCGCATGCACCGTGCGCTGTCGCAATTCATGCTCGACACGCATGTGAACGAACATGGATTTACCGAGTGTTATGTGCCCTACATCGTGAACGCCGAGTCGATGACAGGCACCGGTCAATTGCCGAAATTTGAAGAAGACTTGTTCAAGGTGCCGATGCCGTCGGAAGAGGGCGGCGAAGTCAAAAATCGCTACCTGATCCCAACCTCGGAAGTCTCGCTCACCAACTTCGTGCGCGACACGTTGGTCGACGCCAACACCCTGCCCATGCGCCTCACCGCACACACGCCTTGCTTCCGTTCGGAGGCGGGCAGCTACGGGCGCGATACGCGCGGCATGATTCGCCAGCACCAGTTTGACAAGGTGGAGATGGTCTACATCACGAAGCCTGATGAGTCGAATGCGATGCTCGAAGAGATGACCGGCAACGCCGAAAAAATCCTGCAAAAACTCGGCCTGCCGTATCGCGTGATGCTGCTTTGCACTGGCGACATGGGCTTCGTCGCGACGAAGACTTACGATCTTGAAGTTTGGCTGCCCGCGCAGAACACGTACCGCGAAATTTCAAGCTGCTCGAACTGCGAAGCGTTCCAGGCGCGCCGCATGGGTGCACGCTACAAGAACGCAGCAGGCAAAAACGAACCGGTACACACGTTGAACGGATCGGGCCTGGCCGTGGGTCGCACGCTGGTTGCGGTGATGGAGAACTATCAAAACGCGGATGGTTCGATAACCGTGCCGGAGGTGTTGCGGTCTTACATGGGCGGGCTCAGCGTGATTCGCTAGCTAAATGTAGGAGCCGCTCGTCACGTTACAACCTGTTACAGGAACGCTCTCAATTCACCGTTTCGGCGCTACAGTTCACACATAACAATGAGGTGAATCGATGAGTGAACAGAGCAGCAATCTGATTCGAAACGAGCTGGAGCGCCTGCTCGACAGCGACTTCCTGCGCCGTTCGCCGAGTCACCTGCGGCTGCTGCGCTATCTGGTGGAGCGGCGCTTGGCGAATGATGATGGCGCGTTGCGCGAGATGTCAATTGGTATCGAAGTGTTTCATCGCAATCCGTCGACCTATGATCCCAAAAGCGATCCGATTGTTCGTGTGAACGTGAGCCGTTTGCGCGAACGATTGGTCAAGCATTACGCGATGTTTGAGGCGCCGCCGCAGGTGCGGATTGATTTGCCAAAGGGGCGCTATGTGCCTGAGTTCGTGGAGCTCGGCGCACGGCAACTGGCGGCACCGCGATTGCTGGTGTTGCCGTTTGTGAGTGAAGGGCGCGATGACGCGCTGGCGACGCTGTTGTTTGAGTCGACGATTGGCGAGCTGCAATCGGTGTTGCAATTGCTCGTGCTCGGCGCGCGATCTGCGCGCGCGGTGGCCGATGATGAGCCATTGGATTCGGCGCGACGCGTGAATGCGCAGGCGGTGTTGTCGTCGCGAATCGTGCGGGGGGATGAGGTGCTGCATGTTCACACCATGTTGCTGTCCGCACCGTACGGGCACATGATGGGCAGCAAGCGTTATCAGCGTTTGGCGACTGAATCGGACGCGGATTTTGTGGACCGATTGAGTCGCCAGATTCGTGAAGACTGCTTGCAGTCGCAATCAGATTTGTTGCCCGGCGAATACGTGCTGCCCGCGCAGCGCAAAGGCTTTGCGGGCGTGCCGCGCGAGGCCTCCGACGCGTTTGTGCAATCGCGCCGCGCGACTGCGTTGGGCACGGCTGAAGGACATCTGCAAGCGCGCAGTTTGCTTGAATCTGCAATCACGGCGGCGCCCGATTTCGCGATCGGGCATGCGTATCTTGCGGCTACGATGGGTAACCTGTCGATGTATGAACAGGTGACGCCAGAGACCGCGTGGCGCATCGGCAGCGCGGCTTCAAAACGTGCGCTGGAGATTGATCCGCTGGAGCCGAGCGCGTACCTCAATTTAGCCGCCGACAAAATTTATTACGAGTACGATTTTCCGGCAGCGCGTGAACTGTTGCTCACGGCGAGGAGGCTCGCGCCGCGACATCCCGGCGTGCATATGTTGATGGGCACAGCGGCGTCATACTGCGGCGAACTGGAGGCCGCGCTGGACCATCTCGACTCCGCGCAGGAGGTCGATCCGCTGTTCCCCGCGATACGCGCCAACCGTGGCGTTGCATATTATTTTGCGGGGCAGTTTGATGACGCCAATCGCGTATTTATCGATCTGCTTACCGAGTATCCGCAACGTACTGCCACACGCGTTTCGCTCGCTGCATCGCTCACGATGTGTGGCGCGTTCGAGGCCGCGCGCAACGAGTTGAACGCGGTCATTGAGCACGATCCTGATGACTCAGGCGCACGCCTTGCGCTGGCCATCGTCAACGCTCGCGACGGCGACCAACGGCAGGCGAAAAAGATCGTGAACGCAGTTCGTGCCAGCAGCGCGATTGAAAAGACCAATCCGTCCGCGCTGGCTGGAGCCTACGCGCAATTGGGTGATCTGGACGAGGCGATGACGTGGCTCACGCTCGCCGCCGACTCTCACGAAGGTGGTTTTGCGGAAGTGCAGGTCGATCCGTTACTTGCGCCTTTGCTGGGGGTGGATGCGTTTCGCGCGCTGTTGTCACGTTACGGTTTGACGGCGCGGCAAGTTGCGGTGGTTCGATAGCATTTTTTTGATTTAGCTTTTTGTTGAAAGCACCGTTGCAATTGGGCATAGAGCGTGAAAGCAGCATAAGTCGACTTTAGGCTATTCGTGGGTGTAGTCCTAATGAAATAAGGGATAGAGGAAAAAGATGTAGGCAGGGCAACAAGTGCCCGCCTTACGCGCCGCCGTTTGTAGCGTTGTGTGGCAGCGATCCAATCGCGGCTGTCCGGTGCTTAAGTTAACGCATGCACCGCTGTGGAACCGCTGCCACAGTTTGGCTTGGCAACGCACCGCTAACATCGTTACTCATGCGGAATAAATCTCCGCCAAAGGTGCCACCATGTTGCGAATCACTGAGCTTAAGCTCCCCATCAATCACGCCGAAGCCGATCTCCCCGCTGCGCTGATCGCGCGGCTCGAAATCAAGCCGGAAGCGCTCCTGAAATTCATCGTTTTCCGTCGCGGTTACGACTCGCGGAAGAAGGCGGATATTCAACTCGTCTACACGCTGGACGTAGAGGTTGCGCCCGCGCACGAGGCATACCTGCTCAAAAAATTCCGCAAGGATTTGCACATCGGCTTGACGCCGGATACCTCGTACAAATTCGTGGCCAAGCCCGAAGTGTTCATAGGAAAAACGTTGCGTCCCGTGGTCATCGGACTTGGCCCATGCGGGATGCTGGCGGCGTTGATCCTTGCGCAGATGGGACTCAAGCCGATCATTCTGGAGCGCGGCAAAATCGTGCGGGAGCGAACCAAAGATACGTGGGCGTTTTGGCGCAAAGGCGAGCTGGATCCCGAGTCAAACGTGCAGTTTGGCGAAGGCGGAGCGGGCACGTTCTCTGACGGAAAATTGTGGTCGCAGGTGAAGGACCCGAAGCACTACGGGCGAAAGGTTTTAGAGGAGTTTGTGAAGGCCGGTGCGCCGGAGGAAATCATGTACTCCAGCAAGCCACACGTGGGCACGTTTCGCCTCGTAAAAATGGTCGAGCACATTCGCGAAACCATTGAGTCGCTCGGCGGTGAATTTCGTTTTCAGAATAAGGTGGTTGATCTTGAACTTGAAGCGGGCGCGACCGCTGACGAACCTAATCAGATTCGTGGCATCGTGCTCGAAAACGGCGAAACGATCCGCGCCGATAACGTGATTCTCGCCATCGGGCACAGTGCGCGCGACACCTTCCAGATGCTTTTTGATCGCGGCGTTTATATCGAGGCGAAGCCTTTCTCAATCGGCTTCCGCATCGAGCATCCGCAGGGCCTGATTGATCGCGCGCGGTTCGGGCCGAGCGCGGGCAATCCTGTGCTCGGCGCGGCCGATTACAAGCTCGTGCATCACGCCAGCAACGGTCGCGCGGTGTACAGCTTTTGCATGTGCCCGGGCGGCACCGTGGTGGCGGCGACGTCAGAGCCGGGGCGCGTAGTGACCAACGGCATGAGCCAATATTCACGCAACGAGCGCAACGCCAATGCGGGCATCGTCGTGGGCATCACGCCGGAAGATTATCCCGGCCATGCGCTGGCCGGCATCGACTTTCAGCGGCACTGGGAGAGCAAGGCATACGAGCTGGGCGGCAGCACTTACAGTGCGCCTGCGCAACTGGTTGGCGACTTCGTGGCGGGCAATGCGTCGACCGCGTTTGGCAGTGTGCAGCCGAGCTACACCCCCGGTGTTCATCTGACAGACCTGGCCTCAGCGTTGCCGGACTACGCGATCACCGCGATTCGCGAGGCGCTGCCCGCGTTCAACAAACAGATTCCCGGCTTTTTCATGGCTGATGCCGTGTTGACAGCGGTCGAGACGCGCACCAGCTCGCCGATCCGCATCAAGCGCAATGATGCTGACTTGCAAAGTGTGAATGTGCGGGGCCTGTTTCCAGCAGGCGAAGGCGCAGGCTATGCCGGTGGCATCATGTCGGCGGGGATTGACGGCATCCGCGTGGCCGAGGCTATGGCACAGCACATCTTGACGCATCATTGATCGGTTTTGGGGGCCATGCTGCCGCTATGCAGCCATGAACGCGTGCCGAAGTTGGAATTTTTGGAGATCACCACTCACTCAGACTATGCCTACGTCATGAATTGACGAAAAACTGACACAATAGAGCTAGGCGCATCACTGTCGGTGTGCCGTGCTGGCATTTGGACGTGGCAATGTCGATTTCAATTTCTTTGCGGGCGATGCTGCGTTGGCCTGACCGCTTATCTCTGGGCGACAGTGTGCGCTTGCTTTTGTCGTATATGCTGTGTCAGCGTAGGAGCGTAAACTCGGGTGGGTTGTCCTGTGCTGCACTGCGACACTGTTGTTGCAATGCAGCACTGTCGATGCTTCCGTTGCACCATGCTGCCTGAGTTGCGATTTGAGATTGCCGCGCTGGATTACGTTTTCCCAGCGCTGCCTCAGTTGTGCACCTTTGGTGCAGGCGGTGGCACGTTGGGCCGCGATGAGCGCAATACGCTGGTGCTACCAGATCGTTTCAGCCGCGTTTCCCGCATGCACGCCGAGGTGACCTTCGTGCGCGGCATCCCCATCCTGAGCAACCGCAGCCGCACGCTTGTGATCAACGTGGGTGATCAGGAAATTGCGCCGGGCGACAGCTCCATCGTGCAGGACGAGGACGTGATCGAGATCGGCCCGTACTTGCTGACAGCGCGCGTGAATTACGACGTGTCGAGCCCGCCGCCAGCTCCGCCTCCAATCTCCCTTGAAGCGCATCAGGTCAACAACCAGACGCTCACTGCTGCGTTCGTAGCCGGGGCGCAATTGCCGCCGGACGTGCTCAGATCCGGCCTCACGGTTGATGCTGCTGAACTGATCGGTGGCATGCTGAGATACGCGGTGGCGGGCACCATGGACTTGCTGGCCGCGCGATCAATCACGCAACGTGAGATTCGCCTGGGAGCACCCGAACTGTCATCGGAGCGAAATAATCCGCTGATGTTTTTGCCGAATGCCGAATCGGCGCTGGTGCAAATGCTCACCGGTCAATTGCCAGGATTTATGCATGCAACGCGCGTGATGCCCGACGCTTTTGCCGATTTGCTCGGTCACGAGGCGGGGATTAAAGCGGGCACCCACGCCGCATTTGCCGACATCATGCGGCGACTTGATCCGCGCCAGGCGGATGGCGTGCTCGAAGGGACGCTCGTGGCCGGCGATCAGGTCGCCCCCAGTTCAGACAAAGCGCGCTGGTGGGATAACCAGAGCCAGCGCTACGCCCGTGTACTCAGTCAGGCCGAGGATAACCATCAGGCGCTTTGGGGCGATGCCTTTGTCGATGCCTATGAAGGTACCAATGAGCAGGTGCGTCAGCACGTCTTTGAAAGCCTGCGTGCCGTGGCCGCTCAAGCGGTGCAACCCGAGCCCGCGCCGACGTGTACTAACAACGCTTCCTCATTGGTCGCCGCTAACCAGACCGAAGTATGCCTCACGTCATAGAAGCTCACACCCCACTTTCGCGAGACGCCCTGCAATTTCTGGAAATGCACGGCGCTGAAGCGCTGTCGAGTCTGTTTGACTTTCGCATCACCCTGGTTTCAGAACAAATCGGTATCGCGCCGAAAGCGCTCCTCGGGCAGGACATCACGCTGGCCATCGAGACCGAGAACAACGGGCCGAAACGATTTCTGAGCGGGCTCTGTACGCGATTTGCAATGACCGGGCGGCGCGGACTCTTTCACACCTACGAAGCAAGGCTCCAGCCGTCGCTGGTGCTTGCATCCCGGCGCTCGGACAGCAAAATTTTCCAGCAACAAAAAGTGCCGGATATTGTCGAGGCGGTACTCAAAAAATACGGCTTTCCGATCAAGCGAAAACTCTCGGGCAACTACCGCGTGTGGGACTACTGCGTCCAGTATCACGAAACCGACTTGAACTTCGTGTCTCGCTTGATGGAGCACGAGGGCATGTACTACTACTTTGAACACGCCGACGGTGCGCACACGCTGGTGCTGTGTGATGGGCTCGCGTCGCACGTTCCGCTGTCGCCGCGCTCTGCTGTCAATTACCTCAGCCTTGATGCAGCTGGGGCCACGGACTATGAGGAGCGCATCTACGCGTGGCGTCCGAGAGAAGAGATGGACAGCGGCGAATACATCACTACTGATTACGATTTCACGCTGCCCAAGGCTGATCTCACCACCAAAAATAAACATCCCGCCGGGCATCAGTTTGACGCTTGGGAGCGGTTTCAATGGCCGGGCGGGTACACCGACCTGGATGAGGGCGAAACCTATGCCCGCACTCGCATGGAAGCCCTGCAAGCCGAGCAGGTGCGCGCCACCGGCGAAGGCACGTTGCGGACGCTCGCGCCTGGCTATCTCATGACCCTCGCGCGATGTCCGCGCAGCGAGCAGAACGTTGAGCATCTGATTGTTGGCATCACCTATTACCTCAAGGACAACACTTACACCACTATCGAAGCGCAAGGTGGCAGCGAATGGAATTTCAGCGTGCTGACCCAACCCAGCAACCAGCCCTACCGCCCGCAAGCGCTTACCCGCAAACCGAAAAGCCACGGCCCGCAGGTGGCAGTGGTCGTGGGCCCGCCGGGTGAAGAGATTTATACGGACGAATATGGACGCGTCAAAGTGCAATTTCCGTGGGATCGTTACGGACAGCACAACGAGAATTCCAGCTGCTGGATGCGCGTTTCGCACCCGTGGGCGGGCTCAAACTACGGTGCGATTCACATCCCACGAATCGGGCAGGAGGTCATCGTCGACCATATCGACGGCGACCCCGATTACCCGATCATCACCGGACGGGTCTACAACGCCGACCAGATGCCACCGTGGAGCCTCCCGGACAACAAAACGCAGTCCGGAATCTTAACGAGAAGCAGCAAGGGCGGAGCCACAGGCGCAGGCAAAAAAGCCGAACCGGGCGACGCCAACGCCATTCGCTTCGAAGATCTAAAAGGCAAAGAACAACTCTGGCTCCACGCCCAGAAAGACCAGCTCACCGAAGTAGAAAACGACGAAGACAAATGGGTCGGCCGAGACCGCCGAAAGACCATCGATCGCGACGAGCTAAACCACATCCAGCGAGATCGCACCGAGACGGTGGATCGAAACGAAACGATCACCGTGCATGGGTGGAGAGATGAGGAGGTCGATGGCAACGAGACCATCACTATTCACTCCAACCGCAAAGAGCGCGTTGATCACAACGAAACGATCAGCATTGGTGACAACCGCAGCGAAGACGTGGGCCAAAACGAAACGATCAAAATCGGAAGCAACCGCACTGAAACGGTCGGCAGCAACGAGAAAGTCAAGATCGGGCGTAACCAAAACCTGACGGTCGGAAGCTCGAAGACTGAGCTGATCAAACTGATGTCCACCAAAACAGTAGGCATCGCGCAGATGACCAACATTGGCGCGGGCTACATGTTGAACGTGGGTGCCGCATGGATGACCAATGTCGGGTTCGCCAATATCGAAAACATCGGCAAGATCAAAAAAGTCTCCGTTGGCGAAACCACCACGTTTGAATCCGGAAAAAGCACAGCAATTAGCGCGGGCGAAACCATCGCCATCTCTGCGGGGAAGAGCATCGTTATTCAAGCGGGCGACACCAGCATCACGCTTGACGCTGAGAGCGGGACGATCATTCTTAAGGCGAAAAAAATAAAAATTGACGGTGATGAGATCGTCGATGTGGACAGCCGCAAGATTGACCTGAACTAGGCGCGGCGTCCGAAGCTATGGCACTCGTTACCAATATCTCGCCGTTCAAGGCCCTTTGCATTCCACAAGCGTTCTACCACGGCAGAATTTACGACTGCGTGTTGCTGAAGGCCACTTTCAAGATCGCGCATGACGGGACGCTGTTGCCGCTTACCAACCAGCCCAATTTCGTGCTCAACGACCAAACGGAGCCCGAAGCGGAAGTTGCCGCTATGGTGCGCCAAAAACCCGAGAAGCGCCGTAAGAAAGACGCCGAGCCGTACGACCCCGACGACTACGCAGCGATACGGTGTCCGAGCGAAATCATCGCCTACAAGCCCGCCACCGATGTGATCGTTGTGGGAAGTGCTCGCACACAAGGTGGCGAGCCACTGCCGCGCTGGTTGGTCAACCTGCGTGTGGTGACAAAAAAGCAAAAGGTCTGTATCGACAAAACAATCAAGGTATCAGGCCCGAGCCGTTGGACTCACACGCTGCTGGGCGGCTGGAAGCGATCTGAGCCTACCGAGGTGACACAGGTGGCGCTCTGCTTTGCTAGCGCCTACGGAGGAATCGTTGACGATGGCGCGCACCAAAAGGATGTCTATTGGGATAACCCCGGCGGCATCGGATTTTTTGGACGCCGTGGCGCTGACCCGTTTCAGTCGCACCCTGCGCCGCAAATTGAGCGGCCGGATCAAGTCGCAACCTCAGTCGAAGCGCCGATGGAGGCCGCTGGCCTCAGCGCGGTGTCGGCACGACAAACCGAGCGCTTGCAATTTGCAGGCACGTTCGACAAAGCATGGCGAGACAAAGTCGCGCCCAACGTGCCACTTGATTTCGACACCGCCTTCTGGAATTTGGCGCCTCGGGATCAAGTCGTGTCTCCATACCTTGAGGGCGGCGAAAGGATACAGACGGTCGGATTGTTCCCAACCCCCGACGGAGCGCTCGACTTTGCACTGCCCCGGATGACGGCGCAAGTCGTTTGTTTGCGGGGCGGCGTGCTCGGACGTTCACAAATGATGGATCTGGACACCGTCATCATCGACGCTGATCGCAGGCATGTCACGTTGCGCTGGCAGACCATTGTTGAGCAAAGCGAAGGCTTTGACGAGTACGAGGTCATCGGGCTGGTTAAGCCCGATGCCAACGGTCAGGCAGCGTAGCGATGTCCTCTCCAAAAGTCATTAAGAACGCGCAGCAGCGTCCCGATCACTTCGCCACACCGGTGTCGCCCGGATTCAAGGCATTGCCCATTGCCAACCGCATGGTGCCGGTCGTCCCGGCCGTTTCGTTTGCGGTTGCGACGGGGGTTTCAACCACGGTCAAAAACGAGGGCGGTTTCCCTTCGTTTTTGCTGTCGTCCGAAGCGCTCGACGTCGTCAAGGGCATGAAGTTCAAGCCAGATGAGGCGTCGGGTAGTAATGGGGTCGATGGCTCAAGGCAAACCATCCACGGCAACACCGGATGGATCACGCCGATGCCGGGGCGCAAGTTTCCGACGCCACCGCTGCCCGGCGCGATCAACGCGGGGGTGATTGCGAGCGACGAGGTCACGTGCTTGAACGTGTTAGAGCAAATGATTGAGCTGATGGCTGCACGCCTGTATGGTGAGCTGACGTCCGATCCGATGAAGTTCTACCGGGAGTTCAGTGCCGCAGAAGCTGCGTCAAATCTTGAGTGGGCAAAGAATCTGCCTGGTGCTGTGTGGGATGGCATAAAGGACACCGCCGGTGCGATATGGGATGGCTTCAAGTGGGTAGGCGGCAAGATCTCGGACGGTGCCGGTGCTGTCGTCGGCGCGGTCAAAGACCCGGCGGCGGCCTACGCGCAGGCCAAGGCCGCCGCTGAGTCCGCCGCGCAGTCAGCAGTGGCAGCTTATGAGGCCGTCAAGCAAGGCATAGACGTGCTTTCTGACCCCGCAAAGCGCGATGCCGTCATTGACGAAATCAAGAATTGGCTTCGAGAGCAGCTAGCAGGCGAAGCGTGCGCGATGGCCAGGGTGCTGTCGGAGGCGTTAACCGCCGACAAATCGTTAGCGACACAAATGGGCGAGCTCAAAGCGGCCATCCAACAGCAGGCCGCCGAGGTCGCAGGCCAGGTCGCCATTGCGGTGGTGGGCGATAAAGGTCTGTCAAAGCTTGCCACTGTTGCCAAGGCCACAGGAGCTGGCGGCAAAATCGCCGGTTTGGCCGAAGGCGTGGGCAAGCTTATCGATCGCATTGGTGATCGCCTCAGTGGCAAGCTCACTGGCAAGGGCAAGATTCCGTCGAAGGAGCCACTGCCCCATCCGCACACGTCCCCACCGCCCAAAGAGCCCGGCCATCCGCCCGCAGGCGGCAACGAAGGCCCGCCCGTCTCTGGCGGCTGCAAGCTCTCGCCGTGCGCCGTTAAGGGCAAGCCGATTAGCGTGGCCTATGGCTGCAAGGTGCTGTTTGACGCGCTCGATCTTGACTTCGATCTACCCGGCCGGCTGCCGCTGCCTTGGCAGCGGAGCTACGCCTCAGACAACGCCGCCATCGGCATTCTCGGTCAAGGTTGGACGCTGCCACTGTCGCTCACCATTGAGCGCTCAGGCAGCGATGGGCTCACCCACACGCTCATTGACGAGGCGGGACGACGCGTTGAATTTGGCGTGTTGAGACCGGGAGAAACGAGCGAGATTCGCGGCGAGCACTTGCGCGTCGTCTCCACCGACAACGGTCGGGTAGAAATTGTTGATCCTGAGAGCGGCGCACGCTCCATTTTTGCGCCGCTATCGATTGGTGAATCAAACGCCACGGGTGGGCACCGCAACGCGGCCAGTGATGCCGCCAACGCCTTGGTTCTGGTCGCATTGCTCGACGCCAACGACAACCAGATTCGCTTTGGTTATGGTGATGAATATGGCGCCGTTGCCGCGCTACCGACCACCTTGATCGACAGCGCGGGGCGCACGCTCGCGCTCCACTACGCCCGCCAGGGTCGCGCTGGAGAGCAACCCGACGCACCCGCGCAAGCGCGCGGCTGGCGCTTAACCGACGTCGTGCAACACGGTGTGCTCGCAGGTAACGGCGTCTATCAGCGCTTTGATGAACCCATCCACTTGGTGTCCTATCTGTACGACCGCGAAGGTGACCTGGTCGAAGTGCGAAACGCTGTAGGCGAACCCACCCGTCAATTCGCCTACGACAATCACATGCTGGTGATGCATCGCCAACCCGGTGGCATGGCGTCGCACTACGAATACGACCGAACCGCCCCCTCAGGCAAAGTCGTTCGCAACTGGACGGACGACGGACGCAGCTGGCGGTTCGACTACCTTAACGCAAGCGATGACGACACCCCCGCCTGCTGGCGCGGCACGGGCTTCAACAGCGCATGGAAAGAAACCCGCATCACCGACCAGCT
>JANXNO010000236.1 GCA_025354075.1 Burkholderiales bacterium
CCTGCAACCAGCACTCGTTACTCCAGCACTTGCGCTTCACCGATCACTTTCGCTGCCAACGCAACGACTGCGACCTGTACGGTCACGGGTATTGATAACGCAGTGGTCGATGGCAACGTTAACGTCGTAGTCGCGGTCGCCGTTCCAACGGTGGTTGGCGCGTACACGGTTGGCACGCCAGCTTCAGCCACCGGCATCATTGCCGACAATGAAATTGGCATATCCGTGACAGGTACTGGCACAACCGAAGGTGGCAATGTATCGTTTAGCATCACCTGTACTGGTCCTGCCGCTTCAACCGCAACCGTGACGTTTGCGATCAGCGGTCAGGATGCCGGTGCCACGATAACGCCAGCACCCGGACCAGTCACGGTGACCTGCGGCACTCCAACGCTTGTAACCGTCAGCTCTGTAGATGACGCAATCATCGGAAATAACCGTGCGGTGACGCTGACGCTTAGCGCCCCGGTATCGCCAGCGGTCATCATCGGTGCTGCCTCGGTCGCAGCGGCGGTTGCCGATAACGATCAGCCGAAATCCGTGCCTACAATGGGCGTGTTCGGTCTCGGCCTGATGAGCCTCATGTTGGCGGGCTTCGCAGCCCTCCAGCGCCGTCGCTCGATCAAGTAACAACACAGCAAAACGCTCACCTCTGTGGTGAGCGGACCTGAACAAAACCCGCTTTGGCGGGTTTTGTCTTTTGTGGCGTCGGACTCGCCCATAGCGTGACAACATTTCGGGACTAAGCACAAATCGCTTTGTGTGCGGCGCTACACTGTGATCCATGAATACCGCCTGTTGGTTGTCAGCGTCTGACCTGTCCCGCCAGTTTGAGGTCGGAACCGTGATGCCGTCGCAAGCCGTGGCCGCAGCGCTTGAGCGCGCGCAAGAGTGCGAGCCGCTGCTGAACGCTTTGTATCTGAACAAGGCCGACAGCGCGCACGTGGCGGCGTCACAAAGCGATGCACGACGAAAGGGCGGTAAGGCCGCCAAGCCCCGCTCCGCGCTTGATGGCGTTCCCATTACGCTCAAGGAAAATCTCTACACCACGGGCGACCCTGCGCCCATCGGCACGGCGGCATCACCGCTCGACCCGAAGACGGTGAATTCACCAGTGGCGGATCGCGTACGTGAGGCAGGCCTCATTCTCATTGGCAAAACGACGATGCCTGACTTTGGGATGTTGTCCAGTGGACAGTCAAGCTTTCATGGCGTCACCCGTAATCCGTGGCAGCTCAATCGCAATCCCGGCGGATCCAGTTCAGGTGCCGGCGCGGCGTGTGCGGCTGGTTATGGACCGCTTCACATTGGCACGGACATCGGCGGGTCGGTGCGCATTCCCGCGAGCTTTTGTGGCATCTACGGCTTGAAGCCGTCGCTCGGTCGCGTGCCCACGCATCCGCCGTATATGGGGCGCGTCGCCGGTCCGATGACGCGCACGGTGCGTGATGCAGCACTATTGATGAACGTGATCTCGCAGCCCGACCCCGACCACCGTGACTTCATGAATCTGCCGCCTCATTCCATTGATTTTGCGGCCGAGCTCGAACATTTTTCGCTCAAAGGCAAACGCATTGGCGTGCTTGCCGATATGCGCGCTGGCTTTGATGTTCAGAGCGACGTTGCGGCGGCTACCTGGGAGTGCGGACAGTTACTGGAGCAGCACGGAGCCCGCGTGGAACCGATACAGTCGTTCATCACTCGCGACATGCTCGACGGAATTTGCGGTTTCTTTGAGGCGCGCAGCTTTGCCGACATCGTCAAGATGCCCGCTGCAACCCGCGCCAAAATTTTGCCGTTTATTGTGCAATGGGCTACCCACCGCGCGAAGAAGTTTTCCGGAGAAACGGTGATGGGTTTTTACGCACAAATCATGGCGATGCGGGACGCCACGGTCGCGGCAACTCACGCTTTTGATTTTGTGATCTCGCCCGTCTGTCCGATGCCGGCGTTTGAAGCTGAATACTGCTGTCCCGAAAATGACCCTGAGCACGCACTCGATCACATCGCATTTACAGTGCCCTACAGCATGAGCGAGCAACCTGCTGCGTCCATCAACTGGACGTATTCCACGCATTCTCGTAGTACCGGTTTGCCGATCGGCGTTCAGGTCGCGGGTCGACGATTTGACGACTTGGGTGTGTTGCAACTGTCGCGAGTGATTGAGCAGATTCGACCCACGCAGCGACCCTGGCCTATTCGGGTGGGTTAGTATTTATTGACGTTTGGCATCTGTCGGCGGTGTGAATAAAGAATTGAGCCCTCGGCCACCAACGAGAGAGGGCACCCCATAGTTTGAAACATTTACTTCAAGAGGTGTGCATGAAAATTACAAGACTAGTTGGCGCAGTGGCAGTCGCGCTATCGGTGTTCTCCGCGCTCACGCTGGCCACGCCGGCAAGCGCGCAGCAAAAAGTGCTCAAGGTTGCGCCGCACGCTTTTCCGGCCAATCTTGACCCGTTCAACGTCACCGCCTACATCACACGCAACCACGGCTACATGGTCTATGACACCCTGTTTGCGACCGATGAAAAGGGCGCGATCAAGCCGCAGATGGTCGACAAATTCACCGTCAGTACTGACAAAAAACTCTACACCTTCACCCTGCGTGACAAGCTCGAATTTCACGACGGTAAACCGGTGACCGGCGAGGACGTCATCGCTTCGCTCAAGCGATGGGGCGCGCGTGATACTTTCGGGCAAAAGCTCATGACCTTTGTCGACAAGATGGACGCGCCGGACGCGAAAACCTTTCGACTGATATTAAAAGAGCCGACCGGTATCGTGCTTGATGCGCTCGGCAAGCCTTCGTCCAACCCCGCGTTCATCATGCCCGCGCGCGTAGCGGCGACGGATCCATTCAAGGTGATTGACGACTACACCGGCTCCGGCCCGTACATCTTCAAGAAAGATGAATACAAGCCCGGCGTGCAATCGATTTACCTGAAAAACACCAAGTATGTGCCGCGCACTGAGGCACCGTCCGGTCTGGCGGGTGGCAAGAAGGTATTCGTTGATCGCGTCGAATGGCTATCGCTCAAAGACCCACAGACGCAGTTGAACGCGCTGCTCGCTGGCGAGATCGACATGATCGAGCAGCCTGCGTTTGAACAGTACACTCAGTTGCGCAAGGACGCGCGCGTGAACATCGTCGACACCGGCACCGTGAACTATCAATACGTGATGCGCTTCAACCATCTGGTGCCGCCGTTCAACAACGTGAAGGTGCGCGAAGCCGCCATGTGGGCGATGAATCAGGAGGCGTTCTTACGCGCGCAGGTCGGCCCGGAAAACGAAGGCATGTTCTTCACCTGCCCAAGCGTTTATCCCTGCGGCACGCCGCTCGCAAGCCCTAAAGGCAGCGAGTTCATGGTCAAAGGCAACATGGCCAAAGCGCAACAACTGCTCAAAGAATCTGGCTATGACGGCAAGCCGATTGTGCTGATGCGTCCGACCGATTTGCAGTCGATTCACAAGCTGCCGCTGGTCGCAAACCAGCTCTTGAAACAGGCTGGATTCAAGGTTGATCTGATCACCATGGACTGGGGCTCACTGGTCGCCCGTCGTTCGAAAAAAGACCCCGCCGATCAGGGCGGATGGAATATTTTTCTCACCGCGTGGGTGGGTGCTGACATCATGAACCCGTTGACCAGCGCGCCTCTCGGCGGACAGGGCGAAAAAGGTTGGGCTGGTTGGGCGTCCGATGCGCAGCTCGAAAAACTGCGTGATGACTACGCCCGCGCTGATGGCGATGTTGAGAAAAAGCGCCTGGCGGAAGCCGTACAAGTGCGTGCAATGGAAGTTGGAACGCATGCCATTTTGGGCGAATACAAAAACCCCGCCGCGGTTCGCAAAAACATCACCGGCGTGCTGAAAACAGCGGGCTCTGCATACTGGAATATTCAGAAGAACTGATCCTCGCGAACCGCGAACATCGCAATTCATGTAGGGTTGGCACCCCGTGCCCCCCAACGTCGGCGAACAAATCGTCTTATTTTGCGCGGTGATGGTGGGCACGGGGTGCCCACCCTACAAAAAACCGCGTTACCTGATCAAAGTTGATACAGCTTTTTCGTGAAGTCCCTATTTAAATTGGGCATAGTCTATGAAAATGGCAAAACTCGATATTGCGCATAAATCAAGCGTTAGCCCAATTAGAACCTGACGTTTAGCCTAAAGCTGTTGATGAATTCTCTTCTTTTCAAGTCCGTCCGCGAGCTCTCCGGCTTGCTGGTTTCGCGTCAGCTTTCCGCTCGCGAATTACTCGACGCCAGCCTCGCGCAAATTGATCGCGTCAATCCGTCGCTTAATGCCATCATCACGTTTGATCGTGAAGGTGCCTACGCCAACGCCGATGCCGTTGACGCGCGCCGTGCAGCGGGAAAACCGACCTCGCCGCTCGCCGGAATGCCCATAGCCATTAAAGATCTCGAAGCCGTCAAAGGCATGCGTACAACGTCGGGATCGCCGATTTTTAAGGACTGGATTCCCGACTACGACACGCTGATGATCGAGCGTTTTCGGTCGCATGGTTTGACGCTGCTCGGCAAAACCAACGTGCCTGAGTTCGCGCTCGGCAGCCAAACCTTCAACACATTATTTGGCGCAACAAAAAATCCGTGGGACACGACCAAAACCTGCGGCGGTTCGTCGGGCGGTGCAGCCGTTGCGGTCGCAACCGGCATGCTGCCGTTCGCCGACGGCTCGGACATGGGCGGCAGCCTGCGCAATCCGGCTAACTTTTGTGGCGTCGTTGGCCTGAGGCCTTCGCCAGGTCGCGTACCGAGTTACCCGACGATCAACGCTTGGGGCACACTCGGCGTGCTCGGGCCAATTGCGCGCACGGCTGAGGACGCGGCTTGGCTGCTGTCTATTCAGGCCGGCGACGATCCGCGCGTCACGCTGGGCCGCTGCGGTGACCCCACCCTGTATCGCGAGCCGCTGGAGCGCGATTTCACTGGCGTACGCATCGCCTGGAGCCCGACGCTCGGCGGCTTGCCGGTAGAACAAGGCGTGCGCGACGCGCTGGAGAAATCACTCAAACGATTCACCGACCTGGGCGCGATTGTCGAAGAGGCCGAGCCTGACCTGCGGATCGCCGACAAAGCGTTTCAGGTGATGCGCGCACTGCATCTGGTGAACAGCCTCGGCGTTCATTACAGAAATCACAAAGCGTTGTTGAAAGACACCGCCGTGTGGAACGTCGAGCAGGGGCTCGCGCTCACGGGCGCGCAGATCGCCGAAGCGCAGGCGCAGCAGTCAACCTGCTTCGAACGCATGCGGCGCTTTTTGACCAAGTACGAATTCTTCATCTGCCCGGTCAATCAGGTGTTGCCGTTTGATCTCAACACGCCCTACCCAACTGAGATCGACGGTACGCAGCTCAACACCTATCTTGACTGGATGATGTCGGCGTGTCGCATCACAATGACCTCACACCCGGCCGCGAGCGCTCCGGTCGCGTTCGCCGAGAATGGCCTGCCAGTGGGTATGCAAATCGTCGGAAATTACGGCTGCGAGCGGGAAGTTTTGCAACTGGTGCACGCCGTTGAGTTGCCGCTTGCTGAACGAATCCCACATTTGCGCTAGCGCAAACCGCGAGCGCGCAAATGAGCGTATGGTGTTTGTTTGCGTTTCGTAAAACCTGTCGATTTGATAAGTCAACACTTCCCCGCGTTTCCGACGCCTGAGCAGTATCGGGCGCACTATCTGGATGCTGATCGCATCCAGTGGCGCTTTGCGTTGGTTCTGTTCGCGGTGCCGGTCGCTGTGTTCGCGTGGTTTGACTACGCATTGTTTGGCCTTTCGAGCACGTTCTATGCGTTTGCTGCTTTGCGTGTTGTACTGCTGGGCTACTCCGCCTGGCTGTGGGCTTACCTTCCGCGAGTTACGGTAGCGACGCTGGCAGATCGCTGGCTCCTCTTGTGGGGTGTGCTCGGCATTCTCGTCATGTTCATCAATGCCATCGGGCGTCCCACCGAGTATTACGGGCACTATGTTTTCGAGGTCTTCGCCCTGTTGATGTTCTACGCAGCGTTGCCGATGCCACCAAATAAGCAGCTCGCATTGACGCTGTTTTATCTGCCGATTGCCCTGGCAATTTTGTTCTTTTACAAGACGCCGCCGCTCGCCATTTACACCGGTACGGTGGCGTTCGTGCCGGTTCTGAGCGTTGCCAGTGGCTTTCTGATCTCACGGCGCATTGATCGGTACCGGATGGCTGCGTTTGCCGCCCAGCTTCACCTCGAACATCAGGCGCAAACCGATCCATTGACCGGAATCGCCAATCGCCGCGCGTTCATGGAGTGGGCGGCGAACGAGGTGGCGCGGCAGGATCGTAGCAATCAGCCGCTCGCACTGATGATGCTCGATATCGACAAATTCAAACGGGTCAATGATGAGCACGGTCACGCTGCGGGCGACGCCATTCTGGTAGAAATGACCCGCCGCATCGGGTCGGCGCTGCGGCGGTACGACCACTTCGCCCGGCTGGGTGGCGAAGAGTTTGCCATCGCCTTGCCAGATACCGATTGGGTGCAGGCCAGGGCCATCGCGGCGCGCATCCTTGAACTTGTTTCACGCGATCCGTACGACGTGCCCAACCAGAAGATCGCGTTGACCATCAGCATCGGTTTAACGCCAATGCACAGCGGCGAACTCGCGCTCGACAGCGCACTCAATCGTGCCGATGCCGCGCTTTACGCCGCAAAGCAGGGCGGTCGCAACCGCGTCGAAGTGCTCGCGTAGGACGGCCTTGCCGCTGCAATCCCCGTTCCAGTGGCAACGACGAGATCAGGGCGTGATTTTAACGCCGTTCACGCGCTCTTGTGCGGTCACCAGCTCCGCCACCATGCCGTCGCCCAGTCCCATCGCGCAGGCTTGCACCAGCGACTGATGTACCGCCTCGCCCATCCAGCTCGTCAGCGGCATGGTCTCGGTGAAGTGGGTGTAATAGCGCAGGTCTTTCCGTGCATTGTCGAGCTGAAATTTCAGGCCCTGCATGTCGCCGTCGAGCGTTTTCGCCATCGCCTGAAACAAGCCCGAATTGACGCCGCCCGCACTGACCACTCGCACCAGTTGTTTCGGATCAACGCCCGATTTCACCGACGCCGCGAACGCTTCGGCCGTGGCGGCGCAAATGGCCTGTGCGATGAAGTTGTTCATCAGCTTCACTTTGTGTCCGGCACCGGGTGGTCCGACGTGAAAAATGTTTTCGCAATAGGTTTTGAGCACGGGTTCGAGCGCAGCAAACGCGGCGTCTGTCGCGCCGACCATCGTGTTTAATTTTCCGAGCTCGGCCTCAACCGGTGTTCGTGCCAGCGGCGCGTCGATGAACTCAACGCCTAGCAGTGCGAAGCGGTCGCGTAACCATTGCGTGGACGTCGGCTCGGCGGTGGAAGTATCAACCACGATCATGCCCCCGCGAGCTGCCTCCGCAATGCCTTTCGCACCGAAGCAGGAGGATTCGACGTCGGGCGATCCGGTGACGCACAAAATGATGATGTCGCTGGCGGCAGCGACTTCGCGTGCATTGCCCACCTCAGTTGCTCCCAGTGCGATTAAATCCGCGCCCGCATCGGGCACACTGCGACGTTTCAGGAACGTCAGCGCAAAGCCCTTGCTGACGATGTTTTTCGCAATACCGTGACCCATCAGCCCAATACCGATGAATCCGATGCGGGGGAGCGGTTGGGTCATTATCTAAAACCGATCACGGCTGTTGTTGATTGAATTGTCATTGCTGGGATTGACGCCGAGCAGCACCGGTTTGAGACTGTCCTCAATCGGCTTTGGCCCGAGCCAAATTTGCAACAGGGCCTGGAAGAACGTTTCGTCAGGAAACGCTTCGCCCACTTTTTTACCGTTGACCAAAATCACTGTGCCTGTGCCGGGAATCGAGTCAACGGTGATCGTCTCGCCCTTTTTCAGAGATGGAATTTGCCCAAAAATGGCACCCAGTTTGAGTAGCGCGTCGAAGTGTTTCTGCTGCTCCACAGGAGGCAGATTGGCGCGCATGCCGCCGAGCAACCCCTTGGAAAAATCATTGGAATTGACTTCTCGCAGCAGGTTCAGATGCATGCGCCGCGGCCCTTTAAGCGCACCAATTTCGGCACTGGTAGTGCGCTTTTGTGGCAGGTACAGCGAGGCGACATAGACCCGGATGAGTCCTGCAGCCGCATAACGGATGCCGGAACCATTCAGCACCAAATCCTGATTCGCCACCTTTATTTTTTCTTCGACCCGAACGCCGCCTACATCCAGCGCGAAGGCTGTTGCACAGAGCGCGACGCTCGTTAGTGCCGCAACAACGCCCGCCCGAAACGCCAGAACATTTGAACTACGCATCACAACCTCCTTGTTGAATCCGGGCACACAAACATAGTGTGAACCATCAGATTGTCGGAAGTTTAGGCATTTCTGCCAGACTTGTCTGCGCAGTGATGACTTACGCGTTCAGTCCCAGTCTGGCGAGTGAACCGGTGCCGACGCGAATCACCTCCGGCGCGTCGCCCGTGAGGTCAATCACGGTGGTGGCGGCCTCCGGGCATTGCCCTGCGTCTAGGATTAACCCCAGCGAGCGCGGCATTTGCGCCGCGATGTCCTCCGGGTCGTTTAACGGGCTTGTTTCGCCCGGCGGGATCAATGTAGCCGAGAGAATCGGTTCACCCAGCTCGGCGAGTAGCGCCAGCACCACGGGATGGTTCGGCACACGCAGGCCCAACGTTGCCCGTTTGGGATGCAGCAACCGCTTGGGTACTTCCCGCGTACCTTCGAGAATGAAGGTGTAAGGCCCCGGCGTGGCGAGCTTCAACAACCGAAAGGCCGGGTTGTCGACCCGGGCATAGTGGCCGAGTTCGGACAAGTCGGCACAGACCAGCGTCAGATGATGTTTATCGTCGACGCCGCGCAGTTGACGTAGCGTCTTCAGCGCATCGGCGTCTCCCAGGCGGCAACCGAGCGCGTAGGAGCTGTCGGTGGGATAGGCGATCACAGAGCCGTCGCGCAACAGTTGCGCCGCCTGTTTGATCAAACGTACTTGCGGATTCTCGGGATGGATGTAAAAGCGTTGCGTCATAATGTGCTTATGTTACGAAAGAATATCGCTTTTTGCGTAGGACTGCGCCGGTTATGAACTTTCAGCAAGTGAAATTTGTATGTGCCGTGGTCGAAAACGGCTTCAGTGTGTCGGACGCAGCCGTCGCCTGCTACACGGCTCAACCTGTGGTGAGCAAACACATTAAAACGCTGGAAGATGAGCTCGGTTTACAAATATTTGAGCGCCGTGGCAAACGTTTCATGGGGCTCACTGCGGCGGGTGAGCAGGCCTATGCCATCGCCAAACGATTGAATGGTGACGCCACCAGTCTCAAGGCGCTGGCTCTGGACATGACCAATGCGAAGGAGGGCGTGTTGACCATCGCCACCACGCACACCCAGGCGCGCTACGTATTGCCACGCGTAGTGACCCAGTTTTCGACCAAATATCCCGATGTAAAGCTTAAGCTCAAGCAGGGCAATCCCAAACAATGCGCTGATTGGGTCGCTGGCAGCGAGGCGGATATTGCAATTGCCACCGAAGCGCTGGCGCTTGATCCGTTGCTGGTGACGTTGCCGTGCTACCGCTGGAATCGTTGCGTTATCGCACCGCAAAAGCACCTGATCACCAAGGAAAAAGTGCTCTCGATTGAGGCGCTGGCAAAGTATCCATTGATCACGTACGACACTGCGTTCACTGGTCGGTCGCAGGTGGATCGCGCGTTTGCCAGCGCTGGATTTACGCCAAACGTTGCGTTGACGGCGCTCGATTCTGATGTGATCAAAACTTATGTGCGACTGAACCTGGGCGTCGGCATTCTGGCTGAAATGGCGTACGAGCCCAAGGTCGATGCCGACCTTAAACGGCTCGATGCGTCGCACCTGTTTGCGCCGTCGGTCACCCGAGTAGGCTTGCGTCGCAATGCGTTTTTGCGTCGATTTGCCTATGACTTCATCGTGATGTTTGCGCCGTCGCTCAAGCGCACGGAAATCGAAGAGGCAGTTTTTGCAACGCGATGAAGCGACGCAGAGACTGAAATCGAATCCACGCGCGGGCGGCATCGCAGAAGCGTCGCCTTCACCGCTGAGCCTGCGCTACGAGAGCGTTCGCGAACGCATGAAGTTCACCTGGCTCATGGCCGCTTTGACCATGCTCGGCCCATTCTCGATTGACACCTATCTGCCCGCGTTTCCGGCGATGCAGGCGGCTTTGCCCGCGACCGAAGTACAGATGCAGTTGACGCTCACGGTGTACTTTATCGGCTTCGCGATTGTGTCGTTGTTTCATGGTGCGATCAGTGATTCGATTGGCCGCAAGCCGGTTATTGTGGGCACGCTGTGCGTTCATGCAGCCGCGTCGGTAGGCTGCGCGTTGTCGGGCTCAATTGAGTCGTTGTTGCTGTTTCGTGCGCTTCAGGGATGCTTTGCCGGGGCGGGTTTCGTGGTGGGGCGTGCGGTGGTGCGCGACATTTTCACCGGCAACGAAGCGCAGCGACAGTTGTCGCGCATTCAGATGCTGTTTGCAGCCGCGCCGATCATCGCGCCGATCTTGGGCGGCTGGCTGGTGGCGCATCTGCTGTGGCCTTCGATCTTCTGGTTCCTCGCTGCGTTCGCCGTGTTGCTCACCGTGTGGTCGGTCATGGGCCTGCCCGAATCGCATCCTCCCGAGCACCGCTTGCCGCTGGAGATTAAACCGCTGGCTCGGACGTACTGGCGTATTTTCTTCAACAAGACGTTTCAGACCCTGGCGGCGATTCCTGGCATTAATTTTGTCGGCTTCTTTGTCTACATTGCCGGTGCGCCGGCCTTTTTGATCAGGCATCTTGAACTCACCACCAAGGACTTCGCCGTGTTGTTTGTGCCGGGGATCACCGGGATCACGCTGGCAGCCTATTGTTCGGGCAGACTGGCGGGCCGGATGTCGCATGCACGGCAAATGAATATCGGGTTTGTGGTCATGTCCGTTGCTGCGACGGTGAATCTGCTTGTCAGCGCGTTTCTGCCGCCGCGCGTTGTCTGGAACATTGCACCGATTGCGCTTTATACGTTTGGCATGGCGCTGGTGACGCCCTGCGTCAGTCTCAAATTGCTTGATGCGTTTTCGTTTGCCCGTGGCACGGCGTCCGCGCTGCAATCATCTGCGCATGTGGCGATGATGGCGGTGACCACGGCGATTGTGGTGCCGTTCGCGCAGCAAAGTTTGCTACGCTTTGCCGTCGTGATGTTTGTGTCGGTGGCGCTCGGTGCCACGATATGGACGTTCTATCAAATGAGTCACCCCACACAGGTTCCGCATGAAGTTTCGTAATATTTTTTCAGTGCTTTTGTTCGCTGTTTCGATGGCGACGCTCGCGCTGCCCGCAGTGGCGGTGGCGCAAGTCAACAAGGATTTGCCGGTCGTGGAGTTGAGCATCAAGGGCAACAAGCTCAAGGCCGAGCTCGCCAACGATGCCAACACGCGAACGGTGGGTTTGATGAACCGGTTCTCGCTGAAAACCGATCAAGGCATGCTGTTCATCTTTGCGCAAAGCGAGCCGCTGGCGTTCTGGATGAGAAATACTTTTGTGCCGCTGTCAATTGCCTACATCGACAACAAAGGGGTCATCGTGAATATTGCCGACATGAAGCCGCAGGATGAGTCGACCCATCCGTCCGCGGGGCCTGCCATGTTCGCGCTGGAAATGAAGCAGGGTTGGTTCAAGTCGCGCGGTATTGTTGTCGGGGACAAAGTGGACGGCCTTGACAAGGCGGGGCGCGCGAAAAATTGATTCGGCGGGTGCCCGTCACCACTGCGGATGCTTGTGACCACCCCGGCACGTAGTTCGCGACCGAGGGTAGAAACGTACGCGCCTAATTTGTCAGAATCGTCACCAGTTCGTTACGCGTTTCAGGGTCTTTCCAGTACTTTTGATGCAGCGGTTTCATGCGGCTGATGTACGCGCCGAATTCAACCGGTTGCTCGAAAGTTGCGCCTGCTTTGATCGCAATATCTCGTGATTCTTTCACGCGCTTGTTCCACAGTTCACGCATGTAAATCGCAGACTTTTTGCCAGCGTCGCTGATCTTTGCCTGATCGGCAGGACTAAGTTTTGCCCATGTTTTCGTCGAAATAATCAGCGCCTCGGGCGAGATAATGTGGTTGGTTAAAAACACATGCTTGGCCACCTTGTGTTGGCCCGTGCTTACCCAAAA
Source organism: Burkholderiales bacterium (assembly GCA_025354075.1). Classification (GTDB taxonomy): domain Bacteria; phylum Pseudomonadota; class Gammaproteobacteria; order Burkholderiales; family Casimicrobiaceae; genus Casimicrobium. Next base: position 12,229 of record JANXNO010000236.1, read on the forward strand.
AGGCAGGTTGTTTTCCGCGCAATCAACTTTGCCCTGCTCAAACGCGGCAGCGATTTCTCGGGTCGGAATGAACACGGGTGTGGCACCCAGTAACTTGACCATTTCAACGTACGCCTCTGCGTTTTGGACGCGTATGCGCAGCCCGGCGAAATCTCGCGGGCCGTTCAGACGTTTGTTGGCGCAGTAGAACGACCGTTCGCCACCGTCGTACCAACCCAGCACGACATATCCGCCAGCAGCCAGCCGCTTTGCGAAGCTGTCGCCCATCGCACCATCGAGTAAGCGAAACATGTGCTTTGAGTCGGAAAACAGGAACGGCAGGTTGATGGCCTTCATACTCGGCAGCGCTTCGGACAGCACGGCGAGATTGAATCCCGCCATGTCAAGTTTGTCCGCTTTCATCAATTCAACGGCTTTCGCCATATCGCCGAGTGCTTCGTTCGACTTGATGTCCACCACTATCCGTCCGTCCGTGCTCATTTTGACGTCCTCGGCAAACTTCTTGAGCGCCTCGGTCACCGGATAGCCTTCAGCGTGAATGTTCCACAGCTTGATCGTCGTCTCAGCGGCGCTTGTGGTCATCAACATCAGTGCGCTGAGTGCACCAAGCGTAATTTTTTTCAACACAGACACGTGCCCCTCTTCAAATGTGGGCGCAACGTTAGCTTAGATATCGGTCGTCGTAATGGTCGACTTCCGCCTGTATCTGTACAAATGTTTCATTTTTGGCGTTATGTTGACGACTGCAACGGCAGAGCGTGCTTTTAACAAGATATTCCAGATTTGTCTGGTGTGATGCGCGGCACCACAAAACGACTCGGCAATCATCCGCCCAAGCTACGATAGGGCAAAAGCAAAAAAAGTCGTGTGCTTAATTTGCCAGGATAGTCACCAGTTCGTTACGCGTTTCAGGGTCTTTCCAGTACTTTTGGTGCAGCGGCTTCATCCGGCTCACATAAGCGCCGAACTCTATTGGCTGTTCAAACGTCGAACCTGCTTTCACCGCGATGTCGCGCGATTCCTTGACTCGCTTGTTCCACAGCTCACGCATGTACAGTGCCGATTTTTTTCCGGCCTCGCGAAGGATCGCCTGATCAGCTGCGTTAAATCCAGCCCACGCTTTGGAAGACACCACCAGTGCCTCGGGGGCTACCACGTGACTGGTCAAAAAGACGTGTTTTGCAACCTTGTAATGGCCGGCGCTGACGTAGGACGGCAGGTTGTTTTCTGCGCAGTCAATCTTGCCTTGCTCGAACGCGCTGAGTACCTCTTTGTACGGCACCGAAACGGGCGTTGCACCTAGTAACTTGACCATTTCGACGAACGCCTCCGCGTTCTGTACGCGAATGCGCAAACCCGCGAAGTCGCGCGGGCCGGTCAGGCGCTTGTTGACGCAATAGAACGAGCGTTCGCCGCCGTCGTACCAACCGAGCACGACATATCCGCCCGCCGCCAATCGTTTGTTGAAGCCTTCACCCATCACCCCGTCGAGCAGACGAAACATGTGTTTTGAGTCCGCAAACAGGAACGGCAAATTAATGGACGTCATGCTTGGCACGGCTTCAGCCAGCGCGGCGAGGTTGAACTCCGCCATGTCGAGCGTGCTGGCTTTCATCATTTGCACGGCCTGTGGCTGATCGCCCAGCGCGCCCGCCGAAGCGACATCTATTGCCAGCCGACCGTTGGTCGCCTTTTTAACCTCGGCGGCAAAACTGTTCAGCGCCTCGGTTACGGGATAGCCCTCAGGGTGAATATTCCACAGCTTGATGGGCGCTTGCGCAAAACTCATATTCGTACCCAGCAGCGCGAGCATCAAGCCCGTGCACACGCCAAATTTACCCAGCATGATGTTCACCTCCTCAAAATAGTGTGAGGACAACCCTAGCCTAGATATCAGACGTCGTACTACTGGCTTTCCCGGATTCTTGATCTGAATGTTCCGTTAACGGCGAGTAGCCGAGGGTTGGTGACGTAAAGCCGTAATAACTTTGTCGTGAAAAGCTCATTCGACATGGGCATAGACACCATTTACGGCATTTATCGACTTTTTAATAAAATACTATATATGCCCAAATTGAATGAGCATCTCGGTAAAAAGTTGCTGGAATTACCAGAGCGCTTTACCTCCCACGTTCGTTGCCTTAAACGACCCGACGGGACCCGTGAAACAATACTGCTATGCAAAAAGAGTTTGTCCTGCCCAAGCACGTTCCCATCGCATTCAGCACGCGAGGCCACGAAGTCGAAAACGTTTTTTATGGCTCGATTGCGGTGGTTGGCCGCGATGGTGCGTTGATCGCTAGCGTTGGCGACGTTGACGCCCCGATATTCACCCGCTCGGCGCTGAAACCGTTGCAGGCGTTACCGCTGGTGGCCAGCCCGCGCTTTGCCGAATATGGCCTGTCGCTGCAGGAAATCGCGCTGCTCTGCTCTAGCCATAACGGCGAGGCTATTCACGCAGAAACGGCCGAACGTCTACTGGCCAAAGTGGGCCTAACCGATGCCGCGCTGCAATGTGGCAATCACGAGCCGTACTGGTACAAGTGGAATAACCAGCGCCCGGAGCCGGGTCGTCGCTGGAGCGCGTTGTTCCACAACTGTTCCGGCAAGCATTCCGGCATGTTGTTACAGGCGAAACTGCTGGCCTCCAGCGCCGAGACGTATCTTGAGCCGGCCAATCCGGTGCAGGTCAATGTTCGTGACGCCGTGGCCTACGCCTGCGGCGTGGCCGATCCCGCTGCGATGGTGTGGGGTACCGATGGCTGCAGCGCGCCCAACTTCGCCGTGTCGCTCACGGCACTGGCGCGTGCCTTCTCCTGGCTTACCCGCAGTGAAGACGACCCGCGTTACGGCAGCGCGCCGCGCGTGCTGTTTGACGCGATGAGTTCGCACCCGGAAATGGTCTCAGGCCAGGGGCGTAACGACCTGGCGCTGGCCCGTGCCGGGCGCGGCGACTGGATATCGAAGGTCGGGGCCGACGGGGTGCAGACGCTTGCCAGTCGGTCGCGCGGCATTGGCGTCGCCGCCAAGGTCAGCGATGGCAACCTTAAAGCCCTGATGATCGCCTTTGGCAGCGTGCTTGAACAACTCGACATGCTTGACCACGCTGCTCGCGCCGAGCTGGCTCCGTGGCTGGATGTGCCGATTAAATCGGTGCGCGGCATTGAAGTGGGGCGATTCATGCCCCATGTATCGCTGCAGGGTTAAGTTCATCGTACAGGTGAACTTTTCGGTCGCAAATACGGTCATTAACCCTGACCGGTCACGCAGCAAGGCGGACACAATAACAAAGGGAAATTGCTGATGAGCGACCGTGCGGTCGACCAGGAACTCGTTGAGCGCGTGCAGGCGGGTGACAAGCGTGCATTCGATTTGCTTGTTCTCAAATATCAGCGCAAGGTGCAGCGGCTCGTCGCGCGCTTTGTGCGCGATTCAGGCGAGGTTGATGACGTCGTGCAAGAGGCCTTCATCAAGGCTTACCGCGCGCTGCCCACGTTTCGTGGCGATGCAGCGTTCTACACCTGGATTTATCGCATCGCGATCAACTGCGCCAAAAACTACCTGGCCAGTCCCGCGCGACGCATCGTTCCGCAAAGCGATTTGATCTCGGATGATGACGATGACACGGAATCTTTTGACCGCAGCGCTGGTCTACACGACGTTGCTACCCCGGATGCCGAATACGCGAGTAAACAGATCGCTGAGGCGGTAAATCGGGCAATGGCGGCGCTGCCTGAAGATTTGCGAACGGCAGTGACGCTTCGTGAAATTGAGGGCTTAAGTTACGAAGAGATCGCAGAGGCGATGGATTGCCCGATCGGAACTGTGCGTAGCCGCATCTTCCGGGCCCGAGAAGCAATCGCGACCGAGTTGCGACCGTTACTGGATACACGAGAGGACAGGAGATGGTGAACATGAATTCTGAAATGAAAAACACGCTTATGCCAACGTCATCGGAAGCTTCGCGCGAACAAATTTCGCGCTGGATGGACGGTGATATTGCCGAGCATGAAATCGAGCTTGCAATGACCACCCTGTCCCGTGACGACGGCCGGTATTGCTGGGCCGAAATGCACTTTGTGGGCGACTGTATTCGCGGGCTTGAAAACACGCGTCACGGATGTGCCGATTCCATCCGCGCAGCCATTGCCGCCGAACCGGCGATTCTTGCCCCAGCAGGTAAGCGTCTGCGAGCGCAGGCGAAACAACGCAGCCTGTCGTCGGCGATGGCTTATCTGGGTAAGGGCGGTCGCGCGTGGGCAACGGCTGCTGCGGTCGCAGCGGTCGGGTTTGTCGGTACTGTCGTGTACAAGGATCAGGTGGCGTCGCCGCAAATGGCGAGCGTCGCACCGACGGCTGCGGTGGCTGGCGCAGATGGCATTCAAAATACGGTACCAGGCAAAACGCGCGCCGACTTTAACGCTTACCTGCAGGCACATCAGGAAAGTGCGGACATTTCGAGCCTGTCGCCGATGCGTCAGTATTTACGTCCCGCCGTGATCGTGCAGGCGCAGTAACGCACGTAACTCCGTTGAGCTCCGTGAAATCAAAAATAGGTGTTGTCTTGAGTAGATCGAGCAAATTTAGCTACGTGACGGCGGCGAATCGTGACCCTGCGTTTCGCTGGACGACCGCGCCTGTATTTATGGCATTTGCCCTGGGTGCATTTGGCGCTGCGACAGCGGCCGCGCAGTCGTCGCCTTTGGGTTCATCCACGGCAACCAGCAGCACCGCCGTGAGCGTCGGGCAAATTCTGCAGCAAGCGGCCAACGCTGCCGCCACGCTCAATTACACCGGCACCATTACCTATCAACATCGCGGTGCTGCCGAAACCTCGCGCATCGTCCATATGTACGAAAACGGCGTCGAGATGGAGCGCATCACCTCGCTCGACGGTGCGCCGTTTGAAGTCATTCGCGTCAACGAGGAGTTGACCTGCTACATCCCCGACGCGCGATTGATGCGCATTGAGCCGCGCACCGGACGTCAGGGATTCCCGTCCCTGCTGCCTCGCCAAATGACGACACTTGCACATCACTTCACCGTGAAAAAACTGGAGATTGAGCGAGTAGCTGGGCAGGACGCTCAGGTCTGGCTATTTGAGCCTACCGACGAATTTCGCTTTTGGCACAAGTTGTGGACAGAGCTGAAAACGGGCCTGTGGTTGCGCGGTCGTGTGCTCGACGAGCGGGGTACGGTGATTGAGGAAATCACCTTTAGTGATATCCAGATCGGCGGCAAAATCGCCCGTGAGCAGGTTAAATCGACTTTGGTGAATAGCATTGCAAATTGGCGGGTTGACCGCACCTTGCCTACCAGCGGCTTAAAAACCGATACTGGTTGGCTGGCCAAGGCGTTGCCGGCAGGTTTTGTCAAAGTTCGAGAGTCATTCATGCGAGCGCTGCCGGGCCGCGCAGAGCCTGTTTCGCAACTGGTCTATTCTGATGGACTCACCTCGGTGTCGGTGTATGCCGCTCCCTTGCCGAATGGCGAAACGGCTGCGGTGGGCGCGTCCGTTCAAGGCGGACATCAGGTGTTTTCACGGCAAAGCAACGATCAGTTAATCACTGCGTTTGGCGAGGCACGACCGGCGACTGTTCGCGCTATTGCCAACGGTTTGGTACGCAAGTAAATTTGTTCTACGTAGGTCACGAGTCGGATCATGTTTTTAGGAGAAGAAAAGTGAAGAAATCTCTTGTTGCGTCGCTTATCGCTGCGGGTGCGTTGGGCGTCACCGTAGGTGTTTTCACCACGCCCCATATTCCCGTTACAGCGCAGGCCCAGCCGACCGTAAGTACGGCCGCGCCCTTGGTGCCGCAGGGTCTACCCGATTTTGTGTCGCTGTACGAACGAAACAGTCCATCGGTCGTCTCCATCAGCGTCAGCACCAATGTGAAACGAAATGCACCGAAGGCCGGTGCAGACGGTGCCGCCCCTGATCGTGAAGACATGGAAGAGTTCTTCAAGCGCTACTTCGGGCAGGGAGGTTCCGGTGGCCGCAATTTGCCGCGAGACTTTCGCAAGCAGGGCGGTGGCTCTGGTTTCATTATCTCGGGCGACGGTCTGATCATCACCAATAGTCACGTGGTGGAGGATGCCGACGAAGTGCTGGTCAAACTCACCGACAATCGCGAGTTCAAGGCTAAAGTGATTGGCTCCGACAAGCGATCCGATGTTGCCGTCATCAGGATTGATGCGAAAGACCTTCCCGCCGTGAAGATCGGTAACCCTGACCGCCTGCGCGTGGGGGAATGGGTTGCGGCCATTGGGCAGCCGCTTGGCTTCGAGAGCACGCTGACCAGCGGTATTGTCAGCGCCAAATCCCGCGCCAGCCGCGGCGGCGACGCGACAGGCGATTTGGTGCCTTTCATTCAGCATGACGCTGCGGTGAATCCCGGCAATTCTGGCGGGCCGCTGTTCAACATGCGTGGTGAAGTGGTTGCCATCAACTCGATGATCGCTACGGTCAGTGGCGGTTTCCAGGGCATTTCTTTTGCCATACCGATTGACCTCGCGATGGATGTCGTGGGCCAATTGCAAGCGGGTGGGTCGGTTAAGCGCGGCATGCTGGGCGTCAACATCGGCGCGGTTTCGCGTGATCTGGCTGAAGCCTTTAACCTGCCAAAGGCACAGGGGGCGCTCGTATCCGGTGTGAATAAGGGCAGCGCGGCAGATAAGGCGGGGATCAAGGAAGGCGACGTGGTGCTCAAATTCAACGACCGAGTGGTCGCTGATTCGCGCGATTTGCCTCGTTACGTGACCTCGGCGCGGCCCGGTACGCCGTCCAAAGTGCAGGTGTGGCGTGATGGCAAGACTGTCGAGCTGAGCGTTACGCTCGATGAGTACAAGGATACGACGCAGGTTGCCTCTGTCACTCGTGAAACTCCAAAAGCAGTGGCGGCGAAGGTCGAGAGCACCAAGGCCGATAGCTTGGGCTTGACACTGCGTCCGCTGAGCGAAAAAGAGCGCGGTGCGGCCAAATTGGCCAGCGGTGGCGCGGTCGTGTCTGATGTGTCCGAACAGTCTTCCGTGCGCGCGTTAACCGAAGGAGACATCATTGTGGGCGTCACCCGCAAGGGCCAATCGACCGTTATCACCAGCCCATCCCAGCTTGCCGAGCTGATCAAGAGCACGGAAAAAGGCGTCACGCTGGCCTTCCGCGTCAAACGCCCCGCGGATCGTGCAGGCAGTGAATATGCTGAGTTCTTCGCTCCAGAGAAGCTGCCCGAGTAATAGAACTGCCCCTAATGTGATGACAGCACGTTAACATTAGCGGTTAGTCACCGGACAGCCACGCAAGGCCAACGGGATCCACGCAAATGTGGGCCCCGGTGGCCTTTTCCTTTTTTCTGTATGCAGCACATCCGCAATTTCTCCATCATCGCGCACATCGACCACGGCAAATCCACGCTGGCGGATCGCTTCATTCAGCGCTGTGGTGGCCTCTCGGATCGCGAAATGAGTGAGCAGGTGCTCGACTCGATGGATCTGGAAAAAGAACGCGGCATCACCATCAAAGCGCAAACCGCTGCGCTGAATTACAAAGCCCGCGACGGTCAGATTTACAACCTGAACCTGATCGACACGCCGGGTCACGTTGACTTTGCGTACGAGGTGTCGCGCTCGCTTTCCGCCTGCGAAGGTGCGCTGCTTGTCGTTGACGCGTCACAGGGTGTTGAAGCGCAGACCGTCGCCAACTGCTACACGGCCACCGAACTCGGCGTTGAAGTGGTGCCGGTGCTGAACAAAATTGACCTGCCAAACGCCGAGCCAGAGCGGGTGAAAGAAGAGATCGCCGAAGTCGTAGGCGTTGATGCGTCCGACGCCGTGCTGTGTTCTGCCAAAACGGGTGTCGGTATCGACGATATTCTTGAAGCCGTCATCGCGAAGATTCCACCGCCCAAAGGCGATCCGACTGCACCCCTGAAAGCACTGATCATTGATAGCTGGTTTGACAGCTATGTTGGTGTGGTGATGCTGGTTCGCGTGTTTGAAGGCACGCTGAAGCCTAAGGAGAAAATCACTTTCATGGCGACGGGTCGCAGCAACTTATGCGAGCAGGTCGGTGTTTTCGCGCCCCATTCAACGCAGCGCGAATCGTTGTCGGCAGGGCAGGTGGGCTTCATCATCGCCGGTATCAAGGAGCTTGACTCTGCGAAGGTTGGCGATACGGTGACGCACGCGCTGAAGCCTGCCACTGCTGCGTTGCCGGGTTTCAAAGAAGTCAAACCACAGGTGTTCGCGGGCCTATATCCGATTGAGTCGAATCAGTATGAAGCGCTCCGAGATGCGTTGCAAAAACTCAAGCTCAATGACGCGTCATTGCATTACGAACCCGAGGTCTCGCAGGCTTTGGGGTTTGGATTTCGTTG
>JANXNO010000289.1 GCA_025354075.1 Burkholderiales bacterium
CCCTCGGCGACCCGGCGGGCGTCGGCCCCGAGATCGTTGTCAGGGCGCTGGCGCATGACGCGATCCTGCGTGATCGCGTGGTCGTCGTCGGCGATCCACTCGTGTTGCAGGATGCGCTGTCGCACTACGCGCCCGAATTCCAAGTCAAGCTCGTCAACTTGCGCGAAGACCTGCCCGAGCTGCATGAACACGATATCGCGCTGCATGCAGTGTCGTCGCTCAACACGCTTCCGGCGCTCGGCAAAGTGTCGACAGAAGCAGGACGCAGTGCGTACGATTCTGTAGTCGAAGCCGCGCAACTGAGCCTGCAGGGCCACACCTGCGGCATGGCGACCGCGCCCATCAACAAGCTTGCCTTGCGCGCCGCGGGCGTCAGCGAACCGGGCCACACCGAGATCCTCGCGCGCTTGTCAGGACTTGAAGGCACTACGCGCTTTGCGATGATGTTCGCCAGCGAGCATTTACAGGTCGTGCTCGCCACCATTCATTTGCCGCTGTCTCAAGCGTTGACTGCGCTCACGCCCGAGCTGATTTTCGAGAAGATTCAGCTCACGCACGAAGCGGGCAAGTGGCTCGGCAAAGTCAATCCAAAAATCGCCATCGCGGGCATCAACCCACACGCTGGCGAAGGCGGCATGCTTGGCAGCGATGAGCAGCGGGTGCTCGTCCCCGCGATCAACAAGGCCCGTGAACACGGCTTCAACGTTACCGACCCGCTACCACCCGACACCGTCTTCATGCGCGCACGCAGCGGCGAATTTGACGTGGTGCTCGCGATGTATCACGATCAGGGTCTGATTCCCGTCAAACTACTCGGGTTGGACCGCGCGGTGAACGTCACCATCGGCCTGCCTTTCCTGCGCTCCAGCGTGGACCACGGCACGGCGTTTGATATCGCGGGGCGAGGCATCGCGTCGGAAGCCAACCTGTTGCATGTGCTGCGCTGGCATCTGGAGCGCATTGATAGCATGGCGTAGGGCCCTGCGAGGCGCTGGCGTCCGGCTCCGCAAACACAAATAATCGCATTGGCATGTGGTGCGCCCCGTAAAATCGGCGCTGTCAATGAAGCCATCCCGCTCCCCCTGCCCCCACGTCAGTCAATGACCGCAGTTAAATCCTCGCTGTCAGAGTTCCCCGACGCGCTGCCGATTGGCACGGTGTTGGGCGACTTTACGGTCACCAAAGTGATCGGCCTGGGTGGTTTTGGCATTGTCTACATGGCGCACGACCGGGCGCTTGAGCGCACCGTCGCGATCAAGGAATATCTGCCCATCACCATTGCCGGGCGCACCAACGCGCAAACAGTGCTGGTGCGGTCAACCCATCAACTGGATACGTACACCTCGGGCTTGCACAGCTTCATGCGTGAAGCACGATTACAGGCGCGTTTCTCGCACCCGGCCATGCTTGAGGTGTATCAGGTGTGGGAGCAAAACGGCACCGCTTACATGGCGATGCGTTACTACCCCGGCAGCTCGCTACGTGATTTGCGGCACGACGCGCAGGGCTCGCAACTGTTCGACGAAGCCTCCATCGAGCGCATCATGTCGCCGGTGTTTGATGCGCTGGAAGAATTGCATTCGCAGAGTATTTTGCACCGCGATGTGTCGCCTGATAATATTTTGATCATGCCTTCTGGCGCACCAGTGTTGCTTGATTTTGGCTCGGCGCGGATGGTGGTGGCCGGTGCAGAGCAATCCCTCACCACCGTGCTCAAACCGGGTTACGCGCCGATCGAGCAATATGCCGACGACGGCGCGATGGAGCAAGGCCCGTGGACGGATGTCTACGGCCTAGGCGCGGTGCTGCATTTTCTTGCCGTCGGCAATGCGCCGCCACAAGCGGTCACGCGGCTGCTTGGCGGCAGTTTGCGTGAGTTTGACGAACAGGCGCCGTTCCGCTATTCGCCCGCCTTTGTCGCAGCCGTCAACGGCGCGTTGGTGGTGAAGCCGCACGACCGGCTGAAAAGTGTTGCTGCGTTGAGGGATGCGCTGGGCTGGGGCAAGCCGGTGCCCGCCGAACGCCCAATGCAGACGGTGATCACCGCGCCAGGACCGGCACCGGTTGCGGCGAGCCCGTTGCCGAATACGCAAAGCCGGCCCCCCCAGCCGCAACTCACCCACAGCGCGGCCGCCGAGCCAAAACCAGGGGGACGTCGCGCTGCGGTAATCGGTGGCATCCTGCTCGCTCTGGCACTGCTGCTTGGCGGGATGGGCTACACAAAATTCATGCGACCGTCCGCTGCGCCTGCGGGCAAGGAAATGCCAGCTGCAACGACGTTGCCATCGCCCCAGCCAACGGCAACGCCCCCCGCGGCTGCGGTACCGTCCGTGGCGCTGCCGCCTGCTTCAGAGCGCGCTCCCGCGGCAACGCCACAGGCGCGAATGCAAGCGCCCGCGGTAACAGCCAGCGTACCTGACGGTAACCCGGTTACCTCCACTGCGGCAGCCCCTCTGGCCGGTAACAAGCGTCCTGACGCGAAACCAGACAAGGGTAGCGTCCCACGCACGCCTGCGTCTGGCACAGTCAAACCCAGCCGCCCCGACGAACCGCGACAAACGTCGGCGGTCTGCGAGAGACTCTTCGCTAAACTCTCACTGGGCAACGCCGTACTCACCGAAACCGAACAAAAGCAGTTACCTGCGTGCAGGTAACTCCGTAACGTCACTGGGAGAATTTACGTGCTTAAACGCTTCACCCTCCACCCCGTCTTCCTCCTGCTGTTGCCGCTGGCACTGGTGGCCTGTCAGCCCGCCCCGGTGCGGCCCGATCCGCCGCCGCCGATTGCGACGACGTACCACCGCGATACCGTGTCCGCTGTAGATTTTCTGGCAAAAACGTTAGCGCAACAGCTCGCCCGTGTGCCGCGTCCAGCGCTGAATGTGGTGCCGGTTGAAGAGTTTTTCAGCACCCAGTCTGCCGAGGTCTCGACCTCGGGCCGCGCGCTGCAACAGCAGTTGGCGCAAACGCTGACGCGCACCTTTGCGCCGATGGAATTTGTGCCGCTCGACACCGCCAGCGCCAACAAGGCGCAGTGGGTGTTGCTGGCCAACTACGCCACGCCCAGTCCGACCGAAAATCTGCAACCCGGCAAATGGGTGCGCCTGCAAGTGGCGATGGTGGAATCGTCGACCGGCAAAGTGCTGACCCGCATCAACACCTATCTCGACGCGGCGCAATTCAACGCCGAACCGACACCGTTTTTCAAGGACGCGCCCATGTATTTCACCGACGAGCGGCACCGGCAACGGGTAAATGTCATGGACGGCCAGACGCAGTCGCTCACCGGCAATCTGCAAATCCAGTCGCAGCTGTCGGACGCCATCGCCGCGTATGAAGCCAGCCGGTTTGGCGACGCGGAACAGGGCTTTATAAAAGTACGCGCGCAGGCCGCCAACCATCCCGGTGCACTGACCGGGCTCTACCAAACCTATTGGAAAATGGGCCGCAAGGCTGACGCGGAGCAGGCGTTCTCAGATCTGGTCGCTGCTGGCATTGACGCCGGAACGCTGTCGGTGAAACTGCTATTCAAGGTCGGCGGCACCGCGTTCGTCGACAGTGCCGATCTGGCAACACAATACCGCTTGTGGCTCAAGTCGGTGGGCGAAGTGGTGAATGCGAAGAACCGCTGCGTTGACGTGACCGGTCACGCCAGCAAATCGGGCTCTGCCGAGCTCAATGACCGCCTGTCGCAGCAGCGTGCGGAAAGCGTCGTAACACTTATCACGCAAACCAGCCGCGAGGCGCGCAGCCGATTCAAGTCAGCGGGACGCGGGTTTCAGGAAACTATCGTTGGCACTGGTGCCAACGATGCCACCGACGCGATTGATCGCCGGGTCGAATTCAAGGTTCGTACCTGCAACCCGTAGCAACAGCTTTTCCCTGAAACTGTTTATTTAACTGGGCATAGGACAAGATATCTGCTGATATCGACTTATTGCCTTTTTCGCCGCTATGCCCTTGTTGAATGGGGCACGTAGCAACAAGTTGATCGCGGTCTAGGCGAACGCAACCGCCCACACGCCCTTCAGCGCGCGGGCTGCGATAGGCGAAAATAGTGCCATGTCATACACCCTGCACCTCTCGGGCCTTGAGCCCCTCGAAATCGGCCCGGAATCCTTGTTCGTCAACGTCGGCGAACGCACCAACGTCACGGGCTCGCGCGCTTTCGCCAAGCTGATTCTTAACGACGACTACGCTGGCGCGGTTGAAGTGGCGCGGCAGCAGGTTGCCAGCGGCGCGCAGATCATCGACGTCAACATGGATGAGGCCATGCTCGACAGCAAGGCCGCGATGATGAAATTCCTGAACATCATCGCCACCGAGCCGGACATTTCCCGAGTGCCGGTGATGATCGATTCGTCAAAGTGGGACGTGATCGAAGCGGGCCTGAAATGCGTGCAGGGCAAGAGCGTCGTCAACTCGATTTCGATGAAGGAAGGCGAGGAGAATTTCATCAAGCAAGCACGCCTGTTGCGTCGTCACGGCGCGGCTGCGGTGGTCATGGCGTTTGACGAAAAAGGTCAGGCTGATACCTATCAGCGGAAGATTGAAATCTGCGAGCGTGCTTACAAACTGCTCGTAGACACCGTGGGCTTTCCGCCGGAAGACATCATCTTCGACCCGAACGTTTTCGCGCTGGCGACCGGGTTGGAAGAGCACAACAATTACGGCGTCGATTTCATCGAGGCGGTGCGCTGGATAAAGCTTAATTTGCCGGGGGCGAAGACCTCCGGCGGCATCTCCAACATGTCGTTCAGTTTTCGCGGCAATGACCATGTGCGTGAGGCCTTGCACACCGTGTTCCTGTATCACGCGATCAAGGCCGGGCTCACGATGGGCATCGTCAACGCGGGGCAAGTCGGCATTTACGACGAGCTGGAGCCGGAGCTGCGTGAGCATTGCGAAGACGTGGTGCTGAACCGTCGTCAGGACGCGACCGAGCGCATGCTGTTGCTTGCTGAAAAAGTCAAAGGCGGCGGCAAGGTTCGCGTTGAAGATTTGTCATGGCGCGAATTGCCGGTGAACGAGCGCCTCAAGCATGCGTTGGTGAAGGGTATCAACACCTTCATAGTCGAGGACGCAGAGGAATCGCGGCAAGGATTTTCGCGGCCGCTGGAGGTGATCGAGGGCCCGCTGATGGCGGGCATGGACGTGGTCGGCGATCTGTTCGGGCAGGGAAAAATGTTCCTGCCGCAGGTGGTGAAATCGGCTCGCGTGATGAAGCAAGCCGTGGCGCATCTGGTGCCGTTCATCGAGGAAGAGAAGCGCTTGCTCGGCACCAAAGCCAAGACCAAGGGCAAGATTGTTTTGGCGACGGTGAAGGGCGACGTTCACGACATTGGCAAGAACATCGTGGCCGTGGTGCTTCAGTGCAATAACTATGAAGTGATCGACCTCGGTGTGATGGTCGCCTGCGACAAAATCCTCGCGGCAGCAAAAGATTCCAACGCCAACATCATTGGACTTTCTGGGCTCATTACGCCGTCGCTTGAAGAGATGGCGTATGTGGCCAAAGAGATGGATCGTCTCGATTTTCACGTGCCACTATTGATTGGCGGCGCGACGACGTCGCGCATGCACACAGCCGTGAAAATCGCGCCAAATTACAAAAATCCAGTCGTGCATGTGGTTGATGCATCACGCGCAGTGGGTGTCGCAACAGCGCTGTTGAGCGACGAAATGAAGCCGCAGTTTGTTGCTGATACGGCCGCCGATTACGCGGTGATTCGCGAGCGTCATGCCAACCGAAAAGCCGTGCCGCTACTGGAACTTGAAGTCGCGCGGGCGAACCGCTTCTACCCGTTCGCAGGCGACCATCTGCACTACACGCCGCCGACGCCCAAGCACACGGGCGTTCAGCAACTGCGCGATTACCCGCTGTCGGCGCTGGTGCCCTACATTGACTGGACGCCGTTCTTCATCGTGTGGGATCTGGCGGGCAACTATCCGCGCATCCTCAACGATGACATCGTCGGTGACGAAGCACAGCGCGTGTTTCGCGATGCGCAGGCGATGTTGCGGCGTATCGTGCAGGAAAAGTGGCTCACCGCAAATGGCACGTACGGCTTGCTGCCCGCGGCGAGTGACGGCGACGACATCATCGTGTTCGCCGACGGCGCGCACACCGATGTGGCGATGCGCTTTCACACGCTGCGCCAGCAGGTAGTGAAAGAAGCAGGCCGCCCCAACTTCGCACTTGCTGATTTCATCGCACCGCGTGATAGCGGTCATGCGGACTATCTTGGCCTTTTTGCTGTAACCACGGGCTTGAACGGCGACGAGCGCGTGAAGGCGTTTGCAGACGCGGGCGACGACTACAACTCCATCATGTTCAAGGCGCTCGCGGATCGCTTGGCCGAAGCGTTCGCGGAGCATTTGCATGAACGCGTACGCAAAGATTTTTGGGGCTACGCGCACGAAGAGAAGCTCGACAACGAAGCGCTGGTCAAAGAAAAATATCGCGGCATCCGACCCGCACCGGGCTATCCGGCCTGCCCCGATCATCGCGAGAAGATCGACCTGTTCCGCGTGCTCAACGCCGAAGCCATCGGCATGGGCCTCACCGAGTCCTACGCGATGACCCCGCCCGCAAGTGTGAGCGGCTTTTACTTCGCGCATCCGGCAGCGCAGTACTTCACGGTAGGCAAGCTGGGCGAAGATCAATTCGCTGATCTGGCCAAGCGACGTGGTGAGGATGTGGAGACGCAGAAGCGTGCGTTGAACACGCTGGTGTAGCGCCAGGGCATAGGAATTTCTTTAGCGTCATTCTCGCCACCGGCGGGAATCCAGAAAGCTCACTACGCGGCATTCAAGGACTTGACGCGTATGCCACCCACCGAATCGCCGCGTGCGGCGCGGATGACGCTATTAGTGGTGACTCGGCACTCACTGCAAAATAATTAAGGTGGCTTAAGGACGTGGCATACATTGTTAACGCACAATTGCGTAAACACACAACCCATCGATCAAAGCACCCCATCCAAGATGAATACACAACCCCTCGACACCGACTACCTTATCGTCGGCAGCGGTGCGGTCGGCATGGCGTTTGCCGACACGTTGTTCCACGAGACCACTGCCAGCATGGTGATTGTTGACCGCCATCACGGCCCCGGTGGTCACTGGAATGATGCCTATCCGTTTGTGCGTCTGCATCAGCCGTCGGCTTATTACGGCGTGAATTCGCGCAAACTCGGTAGCGGCGCAAAAGACGGGTCGGGCATCAACGTGGGCATGTGCGAACGAGCGAGCGCTGCGGAGCTGGTGAGCTACTACGAACAGGTCATGCAGCCGATGTTGGCCTCGGGCCGTGTGCGCTATTTTCCGATGTCAGATTACTTGGGCGAAGGGCAATTCAAGTCGCTCACGTCTGGGCTCGTGCAGCACGTGAATGTGGGCAACAAAATCGTCGACAGCACGTATCTGCAAACGATGGTGCCATCGACGACACCACCGAAATACGCGATTGCCGAGGGCGTGCGCTGCATCCCGCTCAACGGCCTGCCGCGCGTTGCGCAACCACCGTCAGGCTATGTGGTGGTGGGCTCGGGGAAAACCGGCATTGACGCCTGCCTGTGGTTGCTTGAAAACGACGTGGACGCCGACGCGATTACGTGGATCATGCCGCGAGACGCGTGGTATCTCAATCGCGCGACAGTGCAGTCGGGCGACGAATTTTTTGCGCAGTCGTATGGTGGATTTGCCGAACAAGTGGAGGCGGTAGCATCAGCCACGTCAATGCCCGATTTGTTTGATCGCCTGAGCGCATCCGCTCAATTGTTGCGGCTCGATGAGACCGTAACACCAACTATGTTTCATTCCGCCATCATGTCGGAATCAGAAATGCTCGCGCTGCAACGCATCAAAAAAATCGTGCGTCTTGGCCGCGTGCAGCGAATTGAAGCGCATCAAATCGTGCTTGATCGCGGCACGGTGGCCACCGATCCAGATCGGCTGTATGTGGACTGTTCGGCCAGCGCCATCGCGCGGCGGCCCATCGCGCCAGTGTTTAGCGGCAAGCTGATCACTCCGCAATTCGTACGCACCGTGCAGCCGACGTTCAGCGCTGCGCTCATCGCGCATGTGGAAGCACACTACCCGGATAGCGCGGACGATGCTGAGAAGAACAACCTCTGCACGGTCGTTCCACTGCCTGATGAACCGACCGATTGGCTGCGCATGCTGGCCGTGAATATGGCCAATCAGCAGCGCTGGTCCAAAGACAAAGCGCTGATGGGTTGGATCATGCAATCCCGCTTAGACGGCTTTTCGGCCTCAGCACGAAATGTTGCACCCGATGACATCAAAAAAATGTCGCTGCTGAAACGCTACGGCAAAGCCGCTGGGCCTGCCGCGGTCAATATGCAAAAGTTACTAGCCGCCTGAGACGCGACCACCGGTTGACTCACCCAACCTGCAAACGTCGCAAAAGTGCGGCCGTGGTGAAATTGTCGGCTCGGGGGCGAGCGCGAGCTCTGATGATGCGGGCGAGGCAAGCAACGGCGGTACCGCCCGTTTGCCAGTGTAAGGTGACTTGTCACGCTGGCGCAACGCGTCGGCAATAAGGTGCGTACGCTACGAAAATACAGACGGCCCATCCAAATCGCTACATTGACTCGCATCAGTCAACCCGATCCGCCCGCAGGACTACACATGCAAAACGTAACCTCCCCTAAACACATCGCCGGCTCACTCACAGAACTGTGGTCGCCGCGGGTGGTAGCGGAAGTAGATGATGCCTACATCAAAGTGGCTAAGGTTCATGGCTCGTTGGCTTGGCATAGTCATGACAATGAGGACGAGCTCTTTCTGATTTTGAAAGGGCATTTGCGCATTGAGATGGAGAGTAGTTCGGTCGAGCTGGATGAGGGCGAGATGTTTGTGGTGCCGAAGGGGGTGCGGCACAATCCGGTGGCGGATGCGGAGTGTCATTTGATGCTGATTGAGCGCAAGACGACGCTGCACACCGGTAACGTTACGTCCGAAAAGACGCGCTCGCTGGCAGAACAGTCGCGTGCGGTTTGAATTCGCTACCTCTGCGCATCATTACCCAAGATTAAGATCGCTTAAGGACACGTCAGGCTGATGCGTAGACAATGTTGGCATGGTTTGATGTTGATTGCGCCTTGCGATCCTTTCAGACTCAACACCCTATCGACGTGCTGATGAAAGACGAGGCATTCATGCAGACCGAAACCCTCGACGCACCAACCACCACAACGTTAGCCGCGCTGCCCGCGCAAACCAAGTTACGCGAGCTTGACGAGTTGCCCGGTCCGCGTGGCATTCCGTTGTTGGGCAATGCGTTGCAGATTGAGTCGTCGCGGTTTCATCAGCAGCTAGAGGCGTGGTGCGATGAATTTGGGCCACTCTTCAAGTTGCAGATTGGCAAGCGAAAAATGTTGGTGGTTGGCGACCATCAGATGGTCGCTCTGATCCTGCGCGACCGACCGGATGGCATGCGGCGCACTGCACGGTTCGAGGAAATCTGGCGTGAGTTGAATTTGCCGACCGGGCTGTTTGGGTCGAATGGCGAGGCGTGGCAGCGCCAGCGGCGCATGGTAATGGCGAGCTTTGATCCGACGCATGTGAAGCGCTATTTTCCGGCGTTGCAGACCGTCGCACAACGCCTGGTCGGGCGCTGGAGAACGGCAGCGCGGGCGCACGCAGCCATTGAGTTACAGCCCGATTTGATGCGCTACACGGTGGACACCATTGCGGGGTTAGCGTTCGGCGCGGAAGTCAACACACTTGAGTCGGAAGGCAACGTGATCCAGCAGCATCTGGACAAAATTTTTCCGGCATTGTTCAAACGCATTTTGTCGCCGTTACCGACGTGGCGCTATCTGCCGTCGGCCGCCAATCGTGAGCTTGAGCGCAGCATTGCCGAGGTGAATCTGGCGGTGACCGGGTTCGTCGCGCTGGCGCGCGAGCGTATGCAGGCAGACCCATCGTTGCGTGAGACGCCGCGCAATTTGCTTGAGGCGATGATTGCTGCGGCTGACGTGCCCGCCAGCGGCATTGACGACAAACAGGTGGCGGGCAATGTGCTGACCATGCTGCTTGCGGGCGAGGACACGACGGCCAACACCATCGCCTGGATGATTCATTTGCTGTGGCTCAATCCGCGTGCGCTGGCGCGTGCGTCGGGCGAGGTGCGCTGGGTGGTGCACGACGTGAACAACCCGACATTCGACGAGATCGCGAAGCTCGATTACGTGGAGGCCTGCGCGCACGAAACGATGCGACTGAAACCAGTCGCACCGATTCTGCCGCTGGAAACGTTGCGCGAGACAACGATTGGCGATGTGCGCGTGCCCGCAGGGACTATCGTCACCAGCGTGATGCGGCGTGACGGTCTGAGCGACCGCCACGTGCCGCGCGCGGCAGCGTTTGATCCTGAGCGCTGGTTGAGCGCGAATGCGGACTCTTCTGCAACGAATGCCAGCTCCGCCAAACGCATCTCGATGCCGTTCGGCGCTGGGCCGCGCATCTGTCCAGGGCGCTATCTGGCGCTGCTGGAAATGA
Source organism: Burkholderiales bacterium (assembly GCA_025354075.1). Classification (GTDB taxonomy): domain Bacteria; phylum Pseudomonadota; class Gammaproteobacteria; order Burkholderiales; family Casimicrobiaceae; genus Casimicrobium. Next base: position 10,531 of record JANXNO010000289.1, read on the forward strand.
AGATGGCGATGGCGGTGTTGCTCGGCAATTTCGATATTGAAAATGTGACTACGCCCGATGGCCTTGAGGCGCGCGAGCACTTGGCGTTCACGATGGTGCCGGTGGGATTGCGGATGAAGTTGAAGATTCGGGGTTGAGGTTTTTTGCGGTACGCGATGTAGTTGCGGCGCGCGTGGGCAACGCGTTGTGCACCCTGCAATTCTTGATCAGCTTTTCGATTGAATACCCGTTCCAATTGGGCTTAGAGCGCTATCGCAAAAAAGTCGACTTTTGGCTTAAATTAGTTCCTAGCCCAGGTAAAACGGTGCTTGCAGCTTAGAGCTGATGCTATTTTTACCTGCCACAAACTGATTAATTTCAGCCCGCAGATCGCAGCCAATTCGTCATCTCGGCCACCGCCTCATCGTAGCTCAGCGCCCGCCCTGCTGCGAGGGCAGCGTCGTAGTCCGCCTGTCCCAACGCGCGCTTCGCCTTTTCAACCAGCGGCGCGAGAAACGCGGCATCGGGCAGGTCGCGTCGGCGACCCATCTGCACCGTATGCACGTCTGCCGCACCGTCAAAACGGGGCGTGTGCGACCACTGTTCAAGCGACGCGGCGAGCCCTGCACACACCTCCATCACCACCAGCCGCCCGCGCCGTGAGCCGAGCTCGTCGCTGATGGCGAGCGACTCCAGCAGCATTTCGCACGCGCGCGAATGGTCACGCTGAACGACGGCCACCATCGATAAATTGTTCAAGGCGATCATCGTGCTCAGCCGATCACCCTGCGCGCGGACGGTGCGCAGCTCGCTTTCGTACAACACACGCGCCGCATCAACGTTGCCTTCCAGTCGTTCCAGTTCGGCGAGCGAATTGGCCGCGATATTGACGAATCCCGGTTCGTTGGTGATCTCGCGGCCCAAAGCGAACGCTTCTTCCAGACAACTGCGCGCGGATTTCAGGTCCTGGCGATTCAAATAGGCGTAGCCAAGCCGCGACAGCGCGCGCGCCAGCGGCGCAGCGAAACCCTGATCGCGGGCCAGTGCGACACTCTTCAGATATTGACCTATCGCCTCTGTATCAAGGCCCCGATAACTCAGCATGTGACCTGAAAGCAGTAACGCCTGGCAGCACAGTTTTTGATGCTGATCCGCACCCGGCAACGCGAGCGCCGCCACACAGGCCAGATGGCCCTGCGCCATCATGCCGCGGCTCAACCAGAAACGTTCAAGCGCGATGGTGATCCTCAGGCCACGCTCTGCACCGTTGGCGGCGTGCTCGCACCACGCCAGCGCCGCCAGCAGGTTGTCGCGGTCGACATTGAGCCGCTCGAGCCATGCGCCTTGCTGCGGCCCCGCAAGCGGTGCCTGCGCCTGTTCCGCGAGGGCCAGAAAAAAGGCCAGGTGTCGCTCCCGTGTAGCGCCCTCCTCACCAGACTCGCTGACACATTCCAGCGCAAAATGGCGCATCGTTTCAAGCATGCGATAGCTGATCTCGCCGCGCGAATCCGGTTCGGCGGCAACCAGCGATTTGTCGACCAGCGCGCCAAGATGATCAAGCACCGCCCACGCGTCAATGGCGTCGTCACAGGCCACCTGTTGCGCCGCTTCCAGACTGAATCGGCCGGCCATCACGCCCAGTCGGCTGAACACAAATTTTTGCTCGACCGACAGCAGCCCGTGACTCCACTGCAGCGCAGCGCGCAGGGTGCGATGTCGCTCTGACAGCGCGCGCGAGGTGCTGCTGAGCAGGCTCAGGCGTTGGCCCAGACGATCCCGCACACCGAATACGCCAAGCAACGCCACGCGCGCGGCAGCCAGCTCAATGGCCAGCGCGATGCCGTCGAGCTGGGTGCAAATATCAACCACCGCTGCGATGTTGTCTTCGGTCAACCGAAACCGCATATCCGCGTGGTGCGCGCGCTCTGCAAACAAACGTACCGCCCCGGCATGCCGCGCTTTTTCAAGCGTTGCCTCAGCGGGCAAGGCAAGCGTGCCAACGCGATACAAGTGCTCGTCGGGCAGCTTCAGGGGCTCCTGACTGGTTGCCAGCAGATGTAGCCGTGGTGCCGCGCGCAACAGCTGTGCTGCAAGCGTGGCGGCAGGCAACAGTACATGCTCGCAGTTGTCCAGCACCAGCAGCAGGTGCCGTTGCAGCAAGGCTTTCGCTAATGCATCGGCACTTGCCCCGGCACCCAGCGTAATGTTGAGCGCACTAGCGATGGCGGGTGCCATTTGTGCGGCGGCGTCGAGCGCCGAGAGATCAATAAGCCAGGCGCCGTCGGGGAATTCGGGTCGCATCAACCCGGTGATCGCTTTTGCGAGCGCGGTTTTACCAATGCCGCCCGAACCAACAATCGTCACCAGCCGGTGCGCCTTTACTGAATCCTGCAAGGCGACCAAATCGTGTTCACGACCAAACAGCGCGGCCGGTTCGCCATTCGACGGCACACTGCGGGGGAGTGCCTGCGGCACGGCAAGGGTCGCCTTATTCGACGACACGAGCACGGCACTTTCGCCAGCAGAAAGGCGTGCGGTAAAGCGATAACCACGCCCCGGAATGGTGGTGATGGTCTGCGTACCCAGCAGCTTCCGCAGAGACCAGATTTGCACCTGGAGGTTATTTTCTTCCACCACCAAGTCGGGCCAGACCCTGTGGAGCAATTCGTTTTTGGACACGACACGATCACGTCGCTCAATCAACGCCAGCAACACGTCGAATGCCCGCCCGCCGAGTTTGGCCAGCTTGCCGTTAACCCACAGTTGATTCGCTGCGCGGTCGATCCTGCACGAGGCGAACACGTAGTCGGCGGGGGCCACGACTGCACGGGCGATTGCAGGTTCGGTCATGGCCCCATTCTGTCAGTCAAACCGGCTTAACTAAAAGGCAATTGTTTTCACACGCGTCGCGCCGATGCTGGGTGAGACCAAAAATTCACGCTCGCCCGGCCACACGCCGGTCCATGCCCAACGCCACCCGGATCGCTGCTTCATCAGTCATGGTCGCACCTTCGGCCAACATCCGATACAACTCATCGGTGGCCAGGGCCTTGCCGAGTTCCGCCATTGCCACGCGTGCAGCGCGCTGTTCACTCTCTTCGCGTTCAAAACCCGACGCCAGAAAATTGGCATTCGACCGTCCAAGCAGCCGTGCCGCTGCCGGATGACGGCCCTGTTTACAGGCGAGCAGCGCAAAGTGATCTTCGTACGTTCGCATCGCCCCTTCGCGTTGCAGCAGAGGCAGCGCCGCGCGCGCTACGGACTGCGCCTCGTCCAGCTCGCCATGCAGGGTGAGCGCGGCACACAAGTTGCCAAGATTCGGCCCCGCGTAGTTCACGCGACGGCCACCGATACGGCGCGCCACCTCGCGTCGCACCGCGATGGTCTCGACCGTCTTGCCCTGCACAAACAAGCTCTCGGCAAGTTGCATCAGCGCAAGATCCAGTTTGCGCTCGTCTCCCACCTCGCGCATCAACGCCACCAGCGCTTCCATGAGCGGCTGCCCGTCCGCGGGTCGACCAGAAACTTCAAGCAGGTAGGTGCGTGCCAGCAGCAATCCTTCCTGCATGGCTGGCGGCCACCTCGCCCGCCACAACGCGGCTGCTTCGTCGATGCTGTGCGTCGCGCCCGACAGATCGTGGGCCCACACCTGTTTTTGCGCCAGCGCGGTGAGTGCCTCATACAAACCGTGCTGATCGCCTATGGCGCGGAAGAGCATCGCAGCCCGGTGTAATGCAGCAAGTTCTTTCTGCGCTGCGGTCTGAGACGCGAGCATCGCGTAGACCAACAGCAGCCTCGCCTCAATCGCTGGCGGCACGACCGGCGTTGCAGCAGCCATCGATGCGCCGAGATCGACGCGAGCCAAAGCCAGCTCATGCCAGCGCACGCCTTCTGCGGTGAGATTCGCAGGCTTCCAAACCCAGCTCGATGCGCCGACCAGTGCAGCCATATGGGGGATGTCACCCGCGTCTCCCGCAGCCCAGGTCAGTGCCGCACGGAGATTGTCAATATCCGCACGCACCGACGCTAGCAGCTCTTCACTCTTGACCGTCCAGCGCTGTGCATACGCAGCCTCGAACTGCTGCAGCAACGCCAGCGCGTGGTGCTGGGCCGCACCGGAGGCTTCGCCAGCGCCGTGCAGGCGCTCCAGCGCAAACGCGCGCGTGCTCTCCAGCAGGCGATAGCGCGGCACCCCGCCAAACTCACTGATCACCAGCGACTTGTCAACCAGCACAGCCAGATGGTCAAGCGCCGTCCACCGGTCAAAATCGTCTTGAGCGGCGACCTGTTGTGCGGCGTTCAACCTAAAGCTGCCGGAGAAAACAGCGAGGCGACGAAACACTTTTTGCTCGTTAGGACTCAGCAGAGAGTGACTCCAGTCCATCGCCGCGCGCAGCGTCTGCTGGCGTTTCGGCGCGAGACGCGCGCCGCCCACCAGCAGGCGAAATCGGTCATCAAGGCGCAGCCGCAATCCCTCGACACCCAACAGCGGCAGGCGTGCTGCCGCAAACTCGATTGCCAGTGGAATGCCGTCCAGCCGACGGCAAATTTCGATGACGGCTGCACGGTTGCCATCGTCAATTACGAAATGCGGCGTGGCCTCTCGCGCACGGGCAGCAAACAGCGTCATCGCGCCAAAATCCTGCGTCACCGCGTGCTCCGCCTCCGTTGCGTCGTCGGGCACGGCCAGCGTCCCCAGTCGCATCACCTGTTCGCCCTCGACCTTGAGTGAATCCTGACTTGTAACCAGCATCGACACGTTCGATGCGGCGCACAGCAATGTCGATGCCAGAACAGCCACCCCGGCAATCAGGTGCTCGCAGTTATCAAGCACCAGCAGCAGGTGGCGCTCGGCAATGCGACTGCCGAGATCGCTCGCGGTCGCTTCGAGGTCCAGTGCAATTTCGAGGACTCGCGCGACGGTACCCAGTATTTGTTCAGGCGCATTCGCAGTGGCCAGTTCAACCCACCATACGCCGTCTGGATAGCGATCAAGTGCGGCCTGGGCAGCCGCCTGCGCCAATCGGGTTTTGCCGATGCCACCGGCACCGGTGATGGTGATTAGGCGGTGTTTGGGGAGCATTTCGGCAAGCGCTTCGAGCTCCGCCTTACGGCCAAAAAGCGGCGGCAACTGCTCCGGAAGGTTACTGTGCAGCGAGCTGGCTTGGCCCGAGTCGGAAGCTCGCAGCGGATCTGGCTGGGCGTCATGCAGCGAAGCGGTGAAGCGATAGCCGTGTCCGGGGAGCGTGGCAATGGTCTGCGCACCCAACAGTTTGCGCAACGTCGAAATATGAACCTGGAGGTTATTCTCTTCCACCACCAGCCCTGGCCAGACAATATCCAGCAAATCGTTTTTGCTGACTACGTGGTCTCGCCGTTCGACCAGCGTCATGAGCACGTCAAAGGCGCGTGCACCCAGCCTGACCGGTTCGCCGTCGATGCGCAATTGCCGCGCTGCGGCCTGGATGACGCAACGCCCAAAAGCGAAATCGCCAGTCGAAATACGGGCAGACATAGGCATGCGGACAAGCGGTATTAAGTGCTTTCCGAGTTTACGACAGGCGTACACGATTAATAACGTTTAAGGCCAAAACCAAAGACTTATTGCGGCAGAGGGCAGATAGTTCGCACACTGTCCTGCGGTCATCAGACGGTCGCTGCGTAGGGCGAAAGCGGTTGGTTCGCTCATCCTCCATTGTGCTCACGTAAAGGAGTCAATTTCGTGAAGATTCATGCCCGCCTTCGCACTGCGCTCGCTGCGCTGCTCAGCAGCAGCATTGCGCTGCAACCGATGGTTTCGCTCGCCGCGATCCATCAACTCAGCTACCTGAAAACAGAGTCGCCGACGCTGCAAACCATAGATCTGACGACCAACACCGACTTCGACTTTGATACGTCGCCCCCCGTCACGGTGGCTGGTGGAACCGCGATGGATCGCGCCTACGTGACGGCCGTGTTCGCCTCGATGGCGCAAAGCCTGTTCACCATGACCGAGGGACGGCACCGCGTCGGCTCGATCTTTGTCTATCGCAACAACCGCTTTGGCAACAACGTCGACATGAAGATGATCGCCCTGACCAAGGGGCGCTCCAACGCGGCACCGTCCGGCTGGACCAAACGTGATGGCACGTCGAACAACTACATCGTTGATGCTCAGGACAATGCCGAGACGGCAAAAAGTCTGGGGCAGACCATTGCCCATGAAAACGGCCACTACATTTACGGGGTGTATGACGAATATCGTGAGGTCGGGAAAGCGCTGGACCCGAACGATGTTGGCGCGCCTTCTGATGTGGACACGCCCTTGAACACCATCATGCACAACCAGCAGCTCTACAGCTGGTTCTCGACGCCAGGCGACGTCGCCGATACGTCGGTCAACACCGCGCACAAGCGCGCGTTCGGCGGCTCGGCGTGGGAGACGCTGGCACGCGACGGATCACTCGATCCGGCCGGTGGACGCAACGACCAGCGCACCGCGTTTCCGGTGTTCGCGGGCTTTGTGCCGGCCACCGCTGCTGCGCTGACCAAACCAGTAAACGGCTGGGACGCCGCATTCAAAGTGGTGTTTGTGCCCAATCCATCCAACGTGGACTATTACGTGATTGCCCGGCAGCTCAGCGCAGAGCAGATGGTCGGCGTCAAGAACGCCGTGATTGCAACACTGCGGCGCCTCACCGTGGGATCCAGCACGGCCATCGGCGTGACCACCTATCCCGGTGCGGTGATCGTGCCGACGACTGTGCTCGATAGCGAAGCCAAGCGCGAAGCGGCCATTGCCGCGGTTGACGCCATCACCGTCGATACGGCGGCGGGCGACATCAACCAGCCTCTCGAAGCGGTGCTCAATGACGTAACCACACTGTATGCCGCCAACACCTACTCACAAGGTGACGCCATCAGTGTTAACGTATTCGGCAACAGCCAGAGTGCGGTGTCGACTACGATTCGTGACCGCATTCGCGCCCTGCGGATTGCGCTCAACGCCAACATACTTACTTTTGACGGCGTGCAGGCGGGCTCCAGTGCCAAGCGTGCCGTTGCAGTGCCGGATCTCGCAAAAAGCGCGATGCGCGCCAAAGTCACGAGCGGCAACCTGACACTCGCGCAACTGGCGCATGCTACCGGCGGTCATTTCACCGATGCTCACCGTGCCGAGGCGCTGACCGCAGGCGCGGTCAAGGCACAGCACATGTCGGCGGGCGAAGCTGAAGTGGCGCTGGCAGAGATGGACGTCGCGGGCCTTGCCGCGAACGCAACTTTTGAAGTCAAAACGCCGATCCTCGAAAAAACTGACGGCAGAATGGTGTTCATGGCTCAATGGGGCGACCATGCCGACAGCAGCAAGTTGCGCTACGAGCTGACCGCACCGGACGGCACACGCTTTGTGCCCACCAACGCCCAGACCCGTCAAACGCTTGGCGCGGGAGGACTGGTGAATTACGAGTTTGATGCCACGTCGGCGACCGCGCTATTTGAAGTCGCAAAAAGCTATGTCGGACGAAACGGCGTGTGGACCAGCACCGTGGTGGCCTCTGCGGCAGTGACCTCAGGTATCGGCCAGGAAATCAGCGCAGACAGCGCGCTGCGTGCCGAGATTGAAGTAATCAACGACGGCACCCCCGACCCCATTATCACCGTGAATGTGGCCGCCAACCGCGCGGTGCAGGGCGCCGCGGCAACAGCCACGTTCTATGGCGCGGACGGCTCGGTCAAGCTCACCAAAGCGTTGACCGACGACGGCAAAGGTGGTGACCGCAAACCTGGTGACGGCATTTACAGCGCGTCGCTCGGTAGTCTGCTCGCAGCCGGTCAGTACGACGTGGTGATCAGCGTCACTCAAGGGCCCGGTGGGGCGGTATTCACAACCGCAGGCACCACCAAGCAGGGCGTGAACGCGGCACCTGAACCCCTGGGTGGCGCGTTCAGCCGGTCTGCTGACACGTTGTTAACCGTCGCGCCGACGACGGTCGTTGAATACTTCGTGCCGTCATTGCAAAAATACTTCATCACCAGTCGTGAGAACGAAAAAACGGCGCTGGCGCAATTCCCCGGAATCTACACCCTGAGCGGCATGAGTTTCGTTGCAGGGCCGGGTGCCGCACCGCCTGCGGGCATGCAGCCGATCTGTCGCTTCTACTTTTCGCCGCCGCTCGCCAACACGCATTTTTACGGTGGTCCGGCGGACTGCGCGACGGTCAGCAGCGCGTTCGCAGGCAACGCAGCCGCGAAAAATGAGGGCATCGACTTCGCGGTCGCGATTCCCGATACGGCGGGCAATTGCCCGGCGGCGTCCCCCGTGAAGGTGTATCGATCATTTAACAATCGCAGTGCGCAAAACGACGGCAACCATCGCTACACCGTCAGTCTGGCGCGCTACAACCAGATGACGGCAGCTGGCTATTCAGCAGAAGGTGCAGTGTTCTGCGCGGCTTCAGCCACTGACGCAGCCCAGTAGCCGATCAGTAGCAGCACACGCCAACAGTCGCGACCGAGCGTGAGCCATGCCCGACCTGCAAAACAGACGCGTCGCTGACCCATTCAGTGGCGCGTATGGGCTCGCCTCCGCCCTGCGACAAAAAAGTTTCGAACGGATGCATGTGCAGGCCGGCCAGTGCGTGCTTGATGTCGGTTGCGGCACCGGAGCCGATGCGCTGGCACTCGCGCATCGGGTAGGCGACGGCGGCAGCGTCCACGGCGTTGACTACGACGGGGCGATGATCGCGCAGGCCGCACTTCGGGCACGCGCAGAAAACGTCGCTGACCGCGTGAGCTATCACCACGCCAATGCCACCGCGCTGCCGTGGCCCGACAACCACTTTAATGCCAGCCGCAGTGACCGAATCCTTCAGCACATGCTCGATCCCGAGCACGGCGTCGACGAGCAACTGCGAGTCACACGCCCCGGCGGTTGGCTGGTGGTCATCAGCGGCGACTGGTCAACACTATCGATTGCCAGCGATGAGCCAGATATGGCGAGCCGCCACGCGTACTTTGTAGCGACGCTCGTGGTTGACAACCCGATCTCGGGGCGCTGCCTGCGTAACCTCTTCGTGCAACGTGGCCTGCTAGACGTCGAAATTGATGTGCAACCCGTTTTTCGCGCCGCCATCAACCCCGCAAAGTGCTGGCTGAACAGCCTCGAACCTGCCGCAGCCGCCGCTGGGCTATTTGCCAGCGCGAATGTGGTGACGGTGTCCGGTCGAAAGCCGCCCGTTAGCGCGTAACCCGCGTCGCGCCGATGCTGCGCTACCGGCACCGTTCGGCCGCGAAATTCGCAGGCAGGATCATCGCGGCTAAGTCGCTCGCCTTGCACGGCGACAACTTTGTACTGAAAATACGATTAGCAATGGGCTAGGTACGTATTTTAGTCAAAAGTCGACTTATGACTTATACGTGCCCTTTGCCCAAAGAGAATGGCGCTTTCACTAAAAAGCTATAACCCTGTCGCGTCGCTGCTACGGCTGGATGCGGAACGTTCCGATTACGTGGCCGGGGGCTATTCATCGCGCGACGCTCGCTGTAGCATCAACGCCCGTGCATAAATCTTGCCGTTCTGACCACAAGTTGGCAACGCAGCGATTTCCTCCCGCACCAGAAAGGACGCCCCAATGCAGACCGCACTCATCTTCTCCCTCAGCGCCATTCATGGCCTGACTGGCGTCACGATGGTTAATCCGGTTGCCGCATTGGCTGGACGTCCGTCTTGGGGATACCCCAGTCGCCCGCGTTGAAACGTTAGCTGCCGAGCGTTTTTTGGCGTCTCACTGAGGCGATCAGCGCCTCTCGTTTCAACCTCCGTCCGCGATCCAGCCACATGTGGCCGTCATGCTGATGTTCAGCATGACGTCATATTCTTTTTTCCGCCGTGATGGGCGTGCGCCGTGGTCATCCACGTCGCGTTGGCCTCTCCGACCGTTGATTTTTTAGAGGTTTGCCATGCAAGCTGTTCTGACACTGTTTTTCTGGTTACAGTCGCGATTGCGATCCGCGCTTCGTTTGCCGGCCCTGCCCGCAAACGATCTGCTGCGCGACGCCAACTACCGACGCATTTTTGCGTCGGTGGTGATCACCCATTTCGGCGCGCAAATTACTATGCTCGCGCTGCCTTTGACGGCAGCGACGGTGCTCAATGCGTCGCCAACGCAAATGGGGTTTTTAATGGCGTTCGAGCTGGCACCGTTCGTGTTGCTGTCTTTGCCCGCGGGCGTGTGGCTGGATCGCGTGCGCAAATTGCCGGTGTATGTGATCGGCGAATCGGCGTTCGCGCTGGCGCTCATCACGGTGCCAATTGCAGCGTGGACGGGCGTGCTGTCGATGACGTGGCTTTACGTCGTCGGCATCGTACTGGGCTGCGTGCATGTGTTCGGTGGAACGGCGGCGCAAATCGTGCTGACGCAGATTGTTTCGCGTGACCGGTTGGTGGAAGCGCACAGCAAAAATGCGCTGGCCGTATCGGGTTCCGAGATAGCGGGGCCGGGGCTTGCCGGGGCATTGATCAAAATTCTCGGTGCGCCAATCGCGATTGCATTTGATGCGCTTTTGATTGCGGGATCGGTGCTGCTACTGCGCGGCATTCGGGTTGACGAGAAGCTCGTTGACCACGGAGACGCAAACTTTATGACGCAACTGCGTGAAGGCTTGCGCTTCGTTGCGCGCACGAAAATGTTGTGGACGCTGGCGCTATTTGTGGGCTGCTGGCAATTGCTGCATCACATGGCAAGCGTGGTGCAGATTCTGGTGGCGACGCGGGAGCTCGGCATGAGCGCGCAGTCGATTGGCTTTTGCTATGTCGGCATGGGCGTTGGCACCATTCTGGCAAGCGTGTACGGCAAGCGCGTATCGGACAAATTCGGGCCAGGGCCAACCATTGTGGCGGGCATTGCCGTGAGCGCGATGGGCTGGCTGGCATTGTCGGTTGCACCGGTGAACGCGTTTGGCGTGGTTCTGTTCGGCTTCATGCTGACCTGTTTTTCTGGCGGTGCGACGTTGATGTTCGTCAACTTTCTGTCGTTGCGACAAGCGGTCACACCAGAACCGTTGCTCGGTCGCATGACCAGCACCATGCGCTGGTTGATTTTGATCGGCGCAGGCCCCGGCGCGCTGATTGGCGGCTACATCGGCGAACACGTCGGGCTGCGCGCGTCACTGGCGTGCGCGGGCCTGGGCGCGCTGCTGTTGACGCTGTTCGCATGGCGCAGCACGGTGATGATGGGCACGCGCAGTTTGCCTTCACAAGCGCTGCATCACCGACTGTAGGGCGCGCTGCACACCCTGACATACACACCGAATGTGCGGGTGCGCGGAGCGCACCCTATGACGAAACTGGATGAACGTTATGTACCAATTTTTTGAGCGGCTGGTTGAGCCCTATCCTGACGCGCCGCCGACTGCACCGCCCAAGGCTCTGTGGCCGTTTTTGTGGGAATGCACGCGCGGATTGCGGCCCTATATTTTTTCCGTGACATTTGCGGCTGGATGCATCGGCCTGATCGAAGCGCTGCTCTACACCATGCTCGGCCGCGTGGTCGACTGGCTGGCAAAAACTGATCCATCGCGACTGTGGCAAGAGCAGCGCTCAGGCTTGTTGACGCTGGTGGGTTTACTGGTGCTGAGTCCGGTAATGGTGACAATGTTTGCGTTCTTTAAACATCAAACCATCATGGGCAATTTTCCGATGCGCTTGCGCTGGAATTTTCATCGCCTGATGCTGGCACAGAGCATGAGCTTTTACAGCAACGAATTCGCCGGACGCATCGCGGCCAAGGTGATGCAAACCGCGCTCGCTGTGCGCGACGTATGGATGATCCTGACCGACGTGATGGTGTTCGTAATCATCTACTTTGTGACGATGGTGATCAGCGTCGGTGGCTTCGACTGGCGCATCACGTTGCCGTTTTTGGTGTGGGTTGTGGGCTATGGCTGCGCCTGCTGGTATTTCGTGCCGAAGCTCGGTCGCGTTGGGCAGGCGCAGGCCGACGCCCGCTCGCTGATGACTGGGCGCATCACCGATGCATACACCAACATCTCGACCGTGAAGCTGTTTTCTCACACGCAGCGCGAAGCATCGTTCGCCAAAAGTGCTATGCAGGACTTCATGTCAACGGTGTATCAGCAATGGCGCTTCATCACTGCATTCGATATCGTGCACCACACACTGCTCATTCTTCTCGTGCTCTCAACCGTCGGCGTCACCCTGTGGCTGTGGGCGGACGGTGCGGCGGGTGTGGGCGCGGTCGCTGCGGCCACGGCGATGGCGCTGCGTTTGAACGGCTTGTCGAACTGGGTGATGTGGGAGCTGGCCGGGCTGTTTGAACATATCGGCACCGTACGTGATGGCATGGCCACGCTGTCGCAGCCGCACACTGTGAACGACGTGCCGGACGCGAAAACTCTGCAAGTACCGCGCGGCGAAATTCGCTTCGAAAACGTGACCTTCGCGTACGGTCAGGAGCGTCATGTGGACGCCCCCGCAACGGCGGTCAGGCCCGCGACAAAACCCGTCATTGAAGGATTGACGCTCACCATTCGCCCCGGCGAAAAAATTGGTCTGGTCGGTCGCTCCGGTGCAGGCAAATCGACCATCGTGAATTTGCTGTTGCGCTTTCATGATCTGGAAAGCGGACGCATTTTGATCGATGGCACCGACATCGCAAAGGTCACACAAGACAGCCTGCGCAGCAACATCGGCATGGTCACGCAAGACACTTCGCTGCTGCACCGCTCGGTGCGCGACAACATTTTGTATGGCCGCCCCGATGCGGTAGACGCCGACATGCGGCATGCCGCCACGCGCGCCGAAGCGCACGAATTCATCGCGAAGCTCGCAGATCAAAAAGGCCGCACCGCTTACGACGCTCACGTGGGAGAACGCGGTGTCAAGCTCTCCGGCGGGCAGCGCCAGCGCATTGCGATTGCGCGCGTGATGTTGAAAGACGCGCCGATATTGCTTTTGGATGAAGCGACCAGCGCGCTGGACTCTGAAGTCGAAGCTGCAATTCAGCAGAGTTTGTATCGCCTGATGCAAGGCAAAACGGTCGTCGCTATTGCCCACCGGTTGTCAACCATTGCGGCTATGGATCGGCTGATCGTACTCGACGAAGGGCGCGTGGTTGAAGAAGGCGATCACAAGTCGCTGCTAGCGAAAGATGGACTGTACGCGCGACTGTGGACGCATCAGAGCGGCGGTTTTTTGGGGGAATCGGATTAGCGACGCTACCAGTAAGCCTCAACCGTAATATGCCCCGGATGTTTCGGTCGATGCTTGCGCAATCCGCGCGCTTGCAACACCGCTATCGTGTCCTTGACCATCTCCGGGTTGCCGCAGAGCATGCAGTGTGCGGTTTCGGCGGTGAGTTTGATGCCAGCGCGCGCTTCGAGACTTCCGTCGATGATCGCTCCCGGGATGCGTCCGTGAATCGCACCCGGAACAACCTCGCGCGACACGAATGGTATGTACCGGAAGCGCTCGCCGTAGTGTCGCGCGATGGCATCAATTTGATCACGATAAGTCAGCTCTGCTGCCGTACGCACCGCATGCACAAACACGATGCGTTCGAATTTCTTCCACGGCGCGTCCGTTTTCATAAACGATAAATACGGCCCAATCGCGGTGCCGGTGGACAGGCCCCAAAGCACCCTGGCATCGGGCACTTCGGGCATGGTGAAAAAGCCATTGGTGCGCGGCGATGCGTACAACACGTCACAGACCTTAAGCGCATGTAAATGCGGCGACAGAATGCCACCCGCTGCCGTCTCCACTTTGCTGAGGATGATTTCGTACGGTCGCTCGCTAGGGGCGTTCACCAGCGAGTACGCGCGCATGACAATGTCCTCAGCGCTCGAACTATCCGTCAGGCGCAAGCCCACCCTACAGAATTGTCCTGCATTGAAGCGGTCCAGCTCGGCCTCAAACTGCAATGAAAACAGCGTCGGCGTATGGTCGGTACGGCCAACCACGCGAGCTTCGATAAACTTAGGAGACATAAGCAACTCTTGACAACAGAAAAGGGATTTTACGTGCCGGTCACCACGCTTTTTTTTGATCTCGATGGCACGGTGTCGAACAACTTTCAGGGTATATCGCGTTGCCTTAATTACGCGCTGGACGAGCTTGGCTTGCGACAGTTAACCGACGATGAAGTACTACCGTTTGTCGGTCCGCCGTTTCGCGAATCCCTACCGCGTGTGTTTCCCGGCATCGACACCGAAGCGGCGTTGAATCTCTATCGCGAACGCTACGAGCATTCTGGCTGGCTTGAAAACAGTCTGTACGATGGCATGGCACAGGCCATTCGTACGCTCCACTTGCAGGGCTTTACGATCGCCTTGTGCACCAGCAAGCCGCGCATTTTTGCCGAGCGCATCATTGAACACTTTGATTTGGTGCGTTATTTCGACGGCATCCATGGCCCTGAGCTTGACGGTCGATTTGATCGAAAGACGGATCTGCTGGCGCATCTGGTCGCACACTACAAGGCGGCCCCAGCAAGCGCCTTGATGATTGGAGACCGAGACAAGGACGTCGAGGCCGCATTACACGTCGGCGCGCATTCGCTCGGGGTACTGTGGGGCTTTGGCTCGCGGGAGGAATTGGCGGGTGCAGGCGCACATCACATCGTGCAACGCCCGGATGAATTGGTGCACACGATTCACTCCATCGCATAATTGCCTATGCAATTCATTCCGATACGTCATTGCTCCTTCTTGCCGTTGTCACGCACTGTCTGCGCGAATTGGGCAAACTCGGCACCTGATCTTGAATCGAATTGCATGTGGAATAGCAGGAAAGAGATCCCTCAATGGAACTGATCCACACCGTGGTCGAACTGCGCAAGTATCTTGAGCGTGTACCGAATAACGTCTTCGTGCCGACGATGGGCAATCTGCATGAAGGCCACTTGCGACTGGTCGAAGAAGCCAGCCCGCGCGGGGCCTGCACGGTGGTCAGCATCTTTGTGAACCGGCTGCAGTTCGGCCCGAAAGAGGACTTCGACCGTTATCCGCGCACCCTGCCGGACGATTGCAAAAAGCTGGAGAGCATCGGCTGCGACGTGGTGTTTGCGCCCGATGAGGCTGAGCTGTATCCCGAGCCGCAAACCTACACGGTGCAGCCCTCGGGCATCGAGGACATTCTCGAAGGCGCAGTGCGACCCGGGCATTTTCGCGGTGTGGCGACGGTGGTGTTGAAGCTATTCAACATGGTGCAGCCGCGCGCTGCCGTGTTCGGTAAAAAAGATTATCAGCAGTGCTTGGTGCTGCAAACGATGGCGCGACAACTAGCGCTGCCAGTGGAAATTATTCTTGCTGAAACGGTGCGTGCTGAGGATGGTTTGGCGCTCTCCTCTCGTAACCAGTATCTGACGCCCGCCGAGCGCGCTGAAGCGCCACGACTGATGCGCGTGTTAAACGAGGTTGCCGACGCCGTTCGCACGGGAACGCACGCTTACGCAACGATTGAGGCCGAGGCGAAAACCGACCTCGAACGCCACGGTTGGCGACCTGACTACGTGACGGTGCGCAGACGTAGCGACCTGCAAATGCCGCATGATGACGACAGCAAACTGGTGATTTTGGGTGCGGCGCGTTTGGGCACGCCACGACTGCTGGATAATCTGGAAATTACGATATAGCTTTTAGCCGAAAGCCCCCGCTTAATTTGGGCTTAGATCGCTAAAAACGTATTTATCGACTGTTAATTTTTATTCGTGCTGTGCCCGTAGAGGACGCCACTTTGACGCAAAAGCTGATACGTCAATTCCACTGTGGCCACGCTTTCAGCCGCACCAGATAATCCGCCACCAGCCCCGTAAATACGCACATTCCGAGCAGGTTATTGCCGCGAAACGCCGCGAAGCATTTCGCCCTATCTCGACCGCGAATCAGCGTGATGTGATGCACGGCGAGCACAGCGGCGAGTGCAAGCCCGGCGTAGTACAAAGCTCCCAGTTTTTGCCACACACCAATGCCCGTCATCAGCGCTAAAAACAGCGCGTAACACGCCGCCACGGCGATCACATCAAAGCGCCCGAAAAACAGCGCGGAGGTTTTGATGCCGATGCGAATATCGTCGTCGCGATCCACCATCGCGTACTCGGTGTCGAACGCGAGCACCCAGAAAAAGTTTGCAACCATCAATGCGAATGCAACCAACGACACCTCGCCACGCACCGCGGCAAACGCCATTGGAATGCCCATGCTGAACGCGACGCCGAGTATCGCCTGCGGAATTGAGATAAAGCGCTTCGTGAACGGATAGACCGCTGCAATCGCAATCGCCGGAATCGACCATAAGCGTGCCGCCCAGTTGAGCGGAACGAGCAACACCGCTGCTGCCAGCGCACACACCAGACCCACCCACAGCGCCTCGTTGCCGCTGATTTCGCCCGATGCGACGGGTCGCATCGCGGTGCGCTTCACGGCGCCATCAAAGTCGCGATCTGCCCAGTCGTTCACCGCGCAACCGGCGGATCGCATGAGCACCGTGCCGAGCACAAAAATGATGATGAAGCGAATGTCCGGCACGCCGTAGCCCGCAATCCACAATCCCCATAACGTTGGCCACATGAGCAGCAGGTAGCCGACCGGTTTGTCGAGCCGGATCAGACGTTCGTAAGCATCGAGCTTGGCGACGATAGTCTTAACGTTCATATCAGCGAACGCTGCAATGCAGCTGCGGGTTTCATCGTGCGCAAAAAATGAGCGGGCGTCGGGTAGCGCAATCGCAACCGAAGTTCGTGTTTCATGCGCGTATTTTCGATGCGTCGCGATTCGCACATAAACGAATACAACATCGGCGACACAGTACGTACCAGCTCCGCGCGAGGCATACGTGGCGGGCGAGGCAAGCCCGTTGCATCGGCAACCTGATCGAAGTATTCGCCCATTTTCAGTTCGCCATCGTCGACGATATTGAGCACGCGATTGGGTCGACCACGAAACACGGCGAACCACACCGCACGCGCCAAATCGTCGGCATGAATGTGATTGGTGAACACATCATCGTTGACCGATAACGCGGCCGTGCCCGCACGCAAACGCTCCACCGGCAATCGTTCCGCTGCGTAAATGCCCGGCGCTCGCAAAATCGTGAAGCGGTGACGAGGCGATTGACGCAACCGCGTTTCAGCCGCAACACGACGTTTTGCGCGCGCATTCGCGGGTCGTGTGCGCCGCGTTTCGTCAATGCGTTCGCCCGCGCAATCGCCGTACACGCCGGTCGTGCTCACATACACATTGCGCATTTTCTGTGGACGAAGTCGCGGCCTCTTGTGTTTTCGCAACATCGATTTTGAAGTTGCAAGTGACACTGCAGCAAGCCACCGCTTCATGCGCGAATCACCCAGCCCGTCACCCGGTGGCGGCGCAAGATGCAACACCGCATTGGCTGCACGTGCCATGGCACCCGCGCGCCGCAGACTCGCGCGTTGATCAAGATCACCCATGATCGGTAAAATTCGGGCACTACGCAGTTCATGGGCGGTCGCCGCACTGCGAGCAAGGCCAAACCATTT
This sequence comes from Burkholderiales bacterium, assembly GCA_025354075.1. Classification (GTDB taxonomy): domain Bacteria; phylum Pseudomonadota; class Gammaproteobacteria; order Burkholderiales; family Casimicrobiaceae; genus Casimicrobium. Next base: position 28,023 of record JANXNO010000289.1, read on the forward strand.
CGCTCGGTCACTCAAGCCGACAGGCGAGTCCGGTGCAGTCAATCGACGCGCTACGTCCCCCGCACCCACAATTAATATTTTCAGCATTCGCTTCATCACATTTCAGTCACGTTTTTTTTCACGCTTCAATCACGCATTGCGCGCCTCATATCATGCCTCAAGTCACCCTCGTTCCCGGCAATCACATCTTTGAGTGCGGCACGGAAGAACCTATTTTGACAGCAGCGCTGCGAGCGGGCTTTCTAGTTCCCTACGGCTGCAAAAACGGTGCGTGCGGCTCGTGCAAAGGGCGCGTTGTTGAAGGCGAAGTGCTGCTCGGAAATTATCAGTCAACGACGCTGCCCGAGATTGAACGCGTGCAGGGAAAAACGCTGTTTTGCGTGGCGCATCCTGTCGGAGATGTCACGGTTGAAGCGCGCGATGTGCGCAAAACCGGAGACGTTGTGATCAAGACCCTGCCCTGCCGCATCGAGCATCTGGATCGTGTGGTCGCCGACGTGATGATCATGCGCTTCAAGCTGCCAGCGAACGAGCGACTGCAATTCCAGGCGGGGCAATACATCGAATTTTTGCTGAAAGACGGCAAGCGGCGCAGCTTCTCGATGGCCAACGCGCCGCATGATGACGCGCTGATCGAGCTGCACATCCGGCACACGCCGGGGGGGCTGTTCACTGACCGCGTTTTTGGCGTGACCGAGCCTGCGATGAAGGTGCGCGACATCCTTCGCATCGAAGGGCCGCACGGCAGTTTCTTCCTGCGTGATGAGTCTGAAAAGCCGATCATCATGCTCGCCAGCGGCACCGGTTTCGCACCGATCAAAGCGATCATCGAACACATGATCTACACCGGTAACCAGCGGAAGATCAGGCTTTATTGGGGCGGTCGTCGCCCGAAAGATTTGTATCTGAATCACTTGGCGCTCGCCTGGGCAGAAAAGCATCCCGAGCAATTCACCTACGTTCCGGTGGTCAGCGACGCGCTGCCAGAAGACGAATGGACAAGCCGCACTGGCTTCGTTCACCGTGCCGTGTTGCAGGACTTTGCCGATCTGTCCACGCATCAGGTGTACGCCTGCGGCGCGCCGATTGTGATCGACTCCGCGCGCAACGAATTCACCCGCCAGCGGCACTTGTCCGAAGATGATTTCTTTGCAGATAGTTTTACGTTGGCGGCGACCGTTAGCATCTCATCCCCGAGCATCGATTCAGATGCCGACACGCAAGGAGCGAAACAATGAGGCACTTATTAGCAACGGGCTTAGCCCTGCTTTTTTCCGCAGTTGCAGTCACGGCAGCTGCGCAGCCCTATCCCAGCAAGCCGGTAAAACTGCTGGTCGGATTTCCGGCGGGCGGTGGGTTGGACGTGTTGGCGCGGATCGTCGGCCAGCGGGTGGGGGAGCAGTGGGGCCAGCCGATCATCGTCGACAACCGACCCGGCGCGGGCAGTAACATCGCGGGCGATCTTGCGGCAAAAAGTACGCCCGACGGCTACACGTTGTTACACACCAACATCGCGCTGATGAGCATCAACCCGGCGCTTTACGGCAAGATGAGCTTTGCGCCGATGAAGGATTTGACGCCGGTGATTCAACTGGTGAATTTGCCGCTTGCGGTCATGGTTCGTGCTGATTCGCCGTTCAATTCCATGAAGGATCTGGTCGATTTCGCGAGGGCTAATCCGGGGAAACTGAACTTCGGCTCGGGCGGCAATGGTGGCGTGCCACATCTGGCGCTGGAGCTGCTGAATTCGAGCTATGACCTGAAGATTGTGCATGTGCCCTACAAAGGTAGCGCCGACGCGGTGAAAGACCTGCTGGGCGGGCCGATTGACGTGATGTGCGATGCGATAAGCGTGGGGCTGTCGCAAGTCAAGGCGGGCAAACTGAAAGCATTGGCGGTCACCACCGAGGCGCGCCATCCGGCATTACCCGACACCCCGACCACCGCAGAAGCCGGATTCCCGAAATTTCAGGTCACTGGCTGGCAAGGCTGGGTTGCGCCGGCAGGTACGCCGAGCGCGGTGCTAGAGCGGGTTAATGCCGAAGCCAACAAGGCGATGGCTGATCCGGCCACACGAGCAAAACTGTTTGAGCAAGGCTACCTGCCCGCAGGCGGCAGCGTAGATGCGTTCGCCAAACAGCTGGCCACAGACCAGGTCAAGTGGGCTGAACTGGTCAAGCTCTCAGGCGCAAAACTGGACTAGATAACGCGATGACACTCGAAACCTGGCTCGCTTTTTTTGTTGCCTCCTGGATCATCTCGATTTCACCGGGGTCGGGCGCAATCTACGCCATGAGCTGCGGCTTGAATCATGGCTTCCGGCGCGGTTTTGTTGGCACCATTGGATTGATCTCCGGCATCTGGACCGCACTCCTGATTGTGGCAATCGGGTTAGGTGCGATCCTCAGCGCATCGTCCCACGCGTTCACGGCACTCAAATGGCTGGGCGTGGCCTACCTGGTTTATCTCGGTATCAAACAGTGGCGTGCGCCCCCGATGCCGCTGGCCACCACCGATACCAATGCGCCGCAGATCAGCGCCCGAACGCTCATCGCGAAAGGCTGGGCGGTGAATGCGACCAATCCCAAAGGCATCGTGTTTATGATGGCAGTGATGCCCCAGTTCATCGACGCCCACGCACCGCTGTTGCCGCAGTATCTGGTGATCGCGGCAACCTTTGCCTTCACCGATTTTGTGATCATGGCGGTGTACACAGGGTTCGCAGCGAAGGTGCTGGCATTTTTCAAAACCGAGGCTCAAATGCAAACGCTCAATCGCATTTTCGGCAGCCTGTTTGTGCTCGCTGCATCGGCGCTGGCAACATTCAAGCGCAGTTAGCGCAACACGATGTCCGCATAACACGCCTCGGCCTTGCCACCCAGCGTGTCGGTGTCGGTCATGAGTCCGACGCTTTCGATTTCGCCGGGCTCCTCGCCCGGAAAAGCGCGGCGAAAGTCCGCGCGCACGTCGCGGGTGAACGACTGCCAGTTGTTGAGTCCGTCGGTGCCGCTCTTCACCACCACTTTTTTAATACGACTGGTATTGCCGTTGACGGCAATCGTCTCGACCGGGGCGCGGGCCTCCCAAATGTATTGAATTGCAGCAAATGGCAGCTCATTGCCACCCAGCGCTCTGGCCAGACTCATGGTTGCCCGCTCCGCCGCATCAAGCGTGTTGCGGTCGCCCTTGAATGCAATGATGACGCGAGCGGCTGCGTCGTCCTTGCCCGGAACCGTGTTGTCAGCCCCGGCGACCAGCGCGGGCACATTCCAGCGCCATGACAGCAGCGCGGCGCCCGCCTTGTCCGGCGGCACGCGGGCGACCACCAGTGACCACGCGCCATCCGCCTCGGCCCGGATGCACGGCGCGCCGTCGACGCTAGCGGCGCGGTACACCGTCGTTGTTTTGAAGCGAATGTTGACCGGTTGCCACGCTGGCTCCTTCGGGTCGTTGGGCGGCGCAAAATCGCTGGAGTTATTCTTCACCTCGCGCGCCTCGGGCACCGTAG
>JANXNO010000291.1 GCA_025354075.1 Burkholderiales bacterium
CCGATCCGTCGTACTGTTGTCGCCGAGCTGGCCTTCAACGTTGCGCCCCCAGCACTTCACCGCGCCGGCGGTGGTCAGCGCGCAGGTGTGAAACCCGCCCGCGCTGATCGCGGCCACGCCGCTGCCGAGGCCTACGACGTCAACCGGCGTGAACCGTTGCGTCGTGCTGCCGTCGCCGAGCGCGCCGGAGAAGTTGTATCCCCAGCATTTCACCGCGCCGGCGATGGTCAGCACGCAGCTGTGATACCGGCCCGCGCTGGTTTGGCTGACCGGTTCGTTCAGCATGCTGGGTGTTTGTGCCGCGGCGGTGCCGGTCACAGCGGGCAGAGCGAGTAGCGTCAACGCCGCCAGCGCGGCGCGGACGTTGCGCCCGATGCGGGAAGCCAGTTTTTTGCGAGCGTTGCTGCCGATGAAGGGCGCAATAAGTCGCGCTGGCGACGAGCTTGGTTGGCTGTAAATCATGTTGTCCCCGGAATCGCTAGGGTCAACACCATGTCGCCTTTTGCTTTTGGCGCGATACTGCACGGATTAGTCTGACAACGCAACACCGATAGGTGATTTCACCAGGCCGTGGAAGAAATTGCATCGGTTAGGCACAAAAGGGCGATACTTTCGGCATCAGCATTGATGTCAAAACCCCGTTGATATTGGGGTTGGTTGTCGTTTTAGGCTAAAGTCAACTTATGGCGTTTAAGGCGCTTAGCCCCAGTGTGAACGGGGCTTGGGCGAAAAAGTCAATCGGTGTCTTGACGCAGTGGAAGATCAGATTAAACGTTGCGCCGCGCCCGGAGTGCGAACGTTACCAGCAGCAATCCCAGCAGCGCCAACATCCACGCAGACAGCGTCGGCACGATGAGCGCATCAACCGCTTGAATGACGGTGGCCGAGGCCGCTGCGTTGCTCGCGTCACCTGCGTAGTTCGCGGTGATCGCGTGATTGCCCGCGAGCAACGATGATGTGCTGAAGCTCGCTTGACCGTTGGCATTGAGCATTACGGTCGCGATCAGATTGCCGTTATCGGCGAACGTCACGCTGCCGGTGGGGATCGCGCTGGGTTGTGTGGACGCCTTGAGGTAGCTGCTGTTCACCACACTCGGAATCCCCGGCGTAACGACCACATTGAACGTGATCGGCTGTCCTGCTCTGGAAGGATTCGCCGAACTGGTAATCGTCATCGTGCTGCTTGACGCGCCGATGGCAATCGTTTGCGTCACTGGCGGTGCTGCGTTGTAGTTGCCGTTGCCGAGTTGATTGGCAGCGAGGATGCAGTTGCCACCGAGGATTGCAGTGACTGTCGCGCCGCTGACAGTACAAATCGTTGGAGTGGTGCTGGTGAACGTCACTGCATTGCCAGATACGCCGCCGGTGGCGCTAACGCTTCCCGTTCCACCGACGGCGATGCTGGGTGCAGCGCCAAACACAATGGCTTGATCAGCCTTGTTCACGACCACCGCTGCACTCACTTGACCGGCCGCGTTGTAGTTGGCGTCTGCCGCTTGATTGACTGCCACTACGCAACTGCCTGCACCCGTATAGCTCAGGCTAGCACCGGCAAGCGCGCACGGGCCTGAGGTCAAACTGAACACCAGCGGACTCGTGCTTGCACCCGGTGTTGCCGCAAGTGTTTGTGCCGCAGCACCAAAGACAACCGGTGTAGTTGGAGCAAATCCAGTGATGGTCTGACTCGCTTTGCCCACGCCAATCGTTTGCAAGACTTGTGGTGCAGCGTTGTAATTGCCGTTACCGAGTTGATCCGCCGCAATGATGCAATTGCCTGCCGTCAATGCGGTAATCGTGGCACCGTTTGTTCCACCGGACGTGCAAACGGCGGTAGTGGTGCTGCTGAACGTCACCACATTCCCCGACAAACCACCCGTCGCGCTGACGGTTCCTGTGCTGCCTACCACAATGCTCGGCGACGCACCAAACACGATGGCTTGGTTTGCTTTACCGACAACAACAGTCGCGGTCACCGGTGATGCCGCGTTGTAGTTCGCGTCTGCTGCTTGATTCACGGCAAGCACACAACTGCCCGCTCCGGTGTAGCTCAAGCTCGCACCCGCAAGCACGCATGGCGCTGAAGTCAAGCTGAACAACAGTGGACTGCTGCTGGCACCCGGCGTCGCGGTCAGCGTTTGTGCCGCTGCGCCGAACACCACTGGGGACACCGGCGTGAAGTTCGTAATCGTTTGCGTGTTGGCGTTGACGACCTGCGTCAACGCCGCAGACGGCGAGGCGAAGTTGTTCGCATCGCCGCTGTACGCGGCTGTAATGCTGTGGCTGCCGATGCTCAGCGCGGATGTTGTGAGGCTCGCGCTGGCGCTGCCGTTCAGTGCTACGGTGCCGAGTGGCGTTGCGCCGTCAGAGAACGAGACCGTGCCCGTGGGCAAGGGGCTGGTGCTGCCGGTGACCTGTGCGGTCAGCGTGACGCTTGCGCCGAAGTTGGTCGGATTGAGCGAACTCGTGACGCTCGTGCTACTCGCTACTTGCGTAATCTGAATCTGGATCAGGCGCAACTGCTGCGGCGCGGGCGCGACGCTGCCACCGGCGGGTAACGGTGCCAAACCTGGTTGACTGGCGCGTACGCCACACAGCCCGCCGTCCGGTCCGGTTACCGTCACCGAGTTGCCGCTTACGGTGCAAGTCGTCGGTGTCCAGGTGTCAAACGTGACCACGGGCAACCCGCTGCTGGCGGTCGCGGACAACGTGATGTTCGCGCCGCTGGATGCGGTCGTTGGCGCTGAGAAGCTCATTGACTGACCGCTGCGGATCGTGACGGGCGTCAATCGCTGGGTGACGTCGCCGTCGCCGAGCTGTCCGGCGTCGTTGAGCCCCCAACATTTCAATTCGCCTGCGGTGGTCAGTGCGCAGCCGTAGTAATAGCCGACGCTGATCGCGGCCACACCGCTTGCGAGGCCGGACACGTCAACTGCGGACAAAATGGTGGTGGTGTTGCCGTTGCCAAGTTGGCCGTAGTCGCTCCATCCCCAGCACTTCATGCCGCCGACGTTGGTGCGTACACAGGTGTAGCCACGGTTGGCACGGATCGAGGTGACTGAGCCGCCAATGCCGATGACGTCTACCGCTGTGGTGCTATTGGTTGCGGTGCCACTGGTGCCGTTGCCGAGTTCGCCCTCAGCGTTGAAGCCCCAGCATTTCACCGATCCGGCGGCGATCGCCGCGCAGGTGTGATAGTAGCCAGCGGCGATTGCGTTTGAGGTGGCGGCACCGAGGCTACTCACCAGCACCGGCACCGAGCTGTTGCTGAAATTGCCTGTGCCGAGCTGGCCATAGGCGTTGTATCCCCAGCATTTCACCTCGCCAGTGACGGAGCGCGCGCAACTATGCAGCGCGCCCACGCTGATCTCAACGACGTTGCTGAGGCCGGTCACGTCGACCGGCACTAAGCTGTTTACGATGGTTCCGTTACCGAGCTGGCCCACGTTGTTGAGCCCCCAACACTTCACACCGCCGGACGCAGTCACCGCGCAGGCGTGATCGATGCCCGCGCTAATCGCAGTGATGCCGCTCAAGCCGGTCACGTCGACAGGTGTCGCGCGGTTTATCGTGTCACCAACACCGAGTTGGCCAGAGAAGTTAAATCCCCAGCATTTCACCCCGCCGACAGCCGTCAGCGCGCACGTGAATTCGCCTTTCGTGCTGATCCCGACGACGCCGCTGCTGAGCCCGTTGACGGCGACCGGCGACAAGCGTCCCGTGCCGGTGCCGTCACCGAGCTGCAATCGGTTGTTGCGTCCCCAGCACTGCACTCCGCCCGTGCGGGTAAGGGCACAGCTGTGTGTGACGCCCGTCGCAATGGCCGTTGCAGTGTTGGCGAGCACGGCCACAGGTTGAGGCGTGGGTGTGGGGTCAATTCCGGTGCTGGGGTTGCCGGGATTGCCAAGCTGGCCGCGGTTGTTCAGTCCCCAGCATTTCATCTCGCCGACGCGGGTCAATGCGCAGGCGTGACCCGAGGAGCCACCCGCCGCAATCGCGACCACGTCGCTGATGCCACTCACGGTCTGCGGGGTCGGGTTGGGGTTATTGGTGCCGAGGTTGTCGCTATTGCCGAGTGCGCCGAAGATGTTGGAGCCCCAGCACTGCAATGCGCTGCCGCTGGTCACGGCGCAGGTGCGTTGGGCTTGCGCGCTGATCGCGGCAACGCCACTGCCGAGGCCGGTGACCGGCATCGGGTTAGGGTTGGCGTCAGAGGTGCCGACGTTGCTCACGTTGCCGAGCTCGCCGGAGTAATTCCATCCCCAGCAATAGGCTGCACCGCTGCTGGTCACGGCACAGGTGTGGTCTGAACCCGCCGTCACTGCGAGTATCCCGCTGAGGCCACTGATGGTCTGTGGCGTCGGATTCCCCGCACCGCTGCCGTTGTTGCTGCTGTTACCCAGCTGACCGTGGTAGTTCCTCCCCCAGCACTGCAACGCCCCTGTTTTGGTCAGCGCGCAGGCGTGGTTGCCCCCCGTCGACATGGCAACTACCCCGGCCAGTCCACTGATAGTTTGCGGGGTGGGGTTAGGATTTTCGGTGCTGAGGTTGCTACCGTTGCCGAGCTGGCCGGAGCCGTTAAGGCCCCAGCACTGCACCGTGCCGCTGCTGGTTAGCGCGCAGGTGTAGAACTCGCCCGCCGCAATCGCCACCACGCCGCTGAGTCCGCTAACGGCCAGCGGAGTGGGGTTAGCGTTTTCGGTGCCGCTGTTGCTGGCGTTGCCGAGCTGACCGTAGTTGTTGTGCCCCCAGCACAGCACCGCACCCGCGCTGGTCAAGGCGCAGGCGTGATACACACCAGCAGCAAGCGACACCACGCCGCTCAAGCCGCTGACGAGCTGCGGGGTGGGTTGGGAGACATTGGTGCCGTTGTTATTGCTGTTGCCGAGCTGGCCGTAGCGGTTGTGGCCCCAGCAACGCACCGTGCCGGCGCTGGTGAGTGCACAACTGTGAAATCCCCCGAGCACTGCCTGGGTCACGGTTTCGCCGAACAGGCTCGGCGTCTGCGCTTCCGCAGTCGTGACGCCCGCCAGCATGGGAGTGAGAAGCAGGGCGATCACGACGGCGATTCGTTGCGCGATGGCTTTGCTGCGGCGAGCCTTGAAATTTGTGGAGTCAAGGCGGAGAAGGCAACACTTTTTTTGGATCATCATTTTCGGTTAAGCCACGTTTACATTGGGGTCAGGGGTCGTTTTATGCCAAAGTCAACTTGTAGTCATTTAAGCGCTTACCCCTGTGTTAATGGGGTTTGGGCTAAAAAGTCAATGCTCGTTTTTTTGGCTTTGGAAGGTAAGATCAAGCGTTGCGTCGCGCTCTTACTCCGAGCGTTGCCAGCATCAGTCCAAGCAGCGCCAACATCCATGCAGACAGGGTCGGCACGATCAGCGCGTCGACCGCTTGAATGACTGTGGCAGAGCCTGCTGCACTGCTCGCGTCTCCGCTGTAGCTCGCGGTGATTGTGTGAATCCCCACCAGCAAGCTTGGCGTCGTGTAGCTCGCCCGGCCGTTCGCATCCAGCGGGACGGTTGCGATCAGATTGCCGTTGTCGGTGAAAGTAACGTTACCGGTGGGAATCGCATGCGCTTGCGTTAAAGCCTTTACGCTGTTGCTCTTTGCAGCGCTTGGAATCACGGGTACAACGACGACGTTGAACGTCACTGCTTGCCCCGCTTTGGACGGGTTCGCCGAACTGGTAATCGTCATGGTGCTGCCTGCCGCGCCAACCGCAATCGTTTGCGTAACTTGTGGAGCCTCGTTGTAGTTGCCATTGCCCAATTGGTTGGCCGCGATGATGCAGTTGCCACCCAGAACGGCAGTGATCGTTGCCCCATTGATTCCGCTGTTGGTGCAAATCGTTGGCGTAGTAATGGTGAAAGTCACTGGGTTACCAGATGCGACGCCGGTTGCGCTC
>JANXNO010000337.1 GCA_025354075.1 Burkholderiales bacterium
TGGTGAACATGGAAGTGCAGTCGAAGTACGACCGGGTGTGGGGCGCGGACCAAACCGTATTCGGCCTGGCGCTGTTCGACAACTCGTTCGGACAGTTTTCGCAGTATGTGTACTGGGGCCAAAAGTGGGATTTGCACCCCAATGTTTATGCGAAGGTGACGGCAGGTTTGCTGCACGGCTATCGCGGCAAATATCGCGACAAAATCCCGTTCAACAAACTCGAAGTCGCGCCCGCGATCATTCCGTCGCTGGGTGTGCGCGTCGGTAACGTGAGCGTTGAAGGCATTTTGCTCGGCGGCGCGGCCTTTATGTTCGCCGCTGGCTACACCTTCCGGTAGGCGTAGCTCATGGCGTTGCGCGCGGGCTACACCGCTGACTCAATGAAAGATCGCGGCGTCGGCAAATTGCCAGGGCTGCTCGGCATCGAGCTGATTTCGGTTGAAGAAGGCCTGCTAGTCGCCGAGCTCAAGGTGCGCGAAGCATTGCTCGCGCCGAATGGTTACTTGCATGTCGCCTCCGTGGTCGGGCTGGCCGACACCATGTGTGGTTACGGCTGCATATCGCACTTGCCCGAAGGCGCCAAAGGCTTCACCACGATTGAACTCAAAAGCAATCACCTCGGCACCGCGCTCGATGGCACGATCTATGTTGAGGCACGCCCCGTGCATTTGGGACGCACCACGCAGGTGTGGGACGCTGTCGTGCGCCTCCGCGAAACAGGCAAGACGATTGCGCTGTTTCGATGCACACAGATGGTGTTGTGGCCCACTGAAAAGTGAGCAGTCACGAGCTGATTGCCGCTGCCCGGCGACTGCGTGATGCCGTTGACCTGCTGCGCTTTTCAGCGCCGGTCACCCACACGCTGAACCCGCTGGCCTACGCCTGGGCTCCGCATGAGCAATACCTGAGTCAATTCGGCAACGGCAAAAAGCGCGTCGTTTTTCTCGGCATGAATCCCGGCCCGTTTGGCATGGTGCAGGTTGGCGTGCCGTTCGGCGAGGTCAATGCGGTGCGCGACTGGATGAAAATTGACGCGCCCGTCGCACAACCGAAATCACCGAATCCGTCACGTCCCGTTGAAGGGTTTGCCTGCACGCGCTCCGAGATTTCCGGGCAGCGATTGTGGGCGCTTTTTTCGCAACGATTTCCTCGCGCGGAAGATTTTTTCGCGGAGCATTTCGTGCTCAACTATTGCCCGCTCGCGTTCTTTGACATTGCCAAAAACGTGACGCCAGACAAGCTCGCAAAAGCCGAAACCGCTCCGCTTTACGCCGCCTGCAACGACCATCTACGGGCTTGTGTGGACGCGCTAAATCCGGATTGGGTGATTGGCATCGGCAAGTTCGCCGAAACACAAGCAAAAACAGCCCTGTCCAAATCCAACCCCAGCCTGAACATCGGCACGGTGCTGCATCCGAGCCCTGCGAGCCCGATGGCTAATCGCGGCTGGGCACCTCAGGCGGCCGCGCAACTCGCGGCGCTGGGAATCTGGTAGCAGCGTCCCTCGCTAGACGATGCGCGGCTCTGGCTCCAGCATGAGCCCGAATTTTTCGAATACGTCGGCTTGCACCGCCTGCGCCAGTGCCCACAGTTCTGCGCCCGTCGCGCCACCGTGATTGACCAGCACCAGCGCATGTTTGTCGTGAACGGCTGCAGCGCTGGTTGCTGACAATCGTCGCCCCTTCCACCCTGCCCGTTCAATCAGCCAGCCTGCTGCAATTTTTACGCGCCCATCCGCTGCCGGATAGTGCGGCATATCGGCAAATTGTGACTTGAGGGACGCAGCGATTTCAGCAGAGACCACCGGATTTTTGAAGAAACTACCGGCATTGCCAATGACCGCTGGATCGGGCAACTTGCGAGAACGAATGGCGATCACCGCACGCGACACATCGGCGGCGTTCGGCGAAACGACAGCGGCGTTTTGCAGCTCGAGTTTCACATCACCATAATCAATGCGCGGCGTGAATTTTCGCGACAGGCGAAAACGCACGCGGGTGATGGCGTAGCAATCCCGCATAGCGTCGCCACCGTGCTTGAACACGCTATCACGATAGCCAAATGCACATTCTGAATTGACAAATTCGCGCGGCTCGCCCGTCTGCGTGTTGATGGTCATCAAGCTGTGTAGCGTCTCGGCGATTTCGACCCCGTAGGCACCAATATTTTGCACCGGTGCAGCGCCAACAAATCCAGGAATCAGCGACAGATTTTCAAGACCGCACAGTCCCTGTTTCAGGGTCCACAACACAAACGGATGCCAGGATTCGCCCGCCATCGCTTCCACCAGCACCGTATTGCCTTCGTCGAACACGACGCGCGTCCCGCGCAACGAGAGCTGCAGCACGGGTGCTTCAATATCGCGCGTCAACAGCAGGTTGCAGCCACCACCAATCAAAAATGGCGGCGTGTCATCGCCATGCGCGGCGCACCACTGCATCAAGTCCTGCTCGCTGGTCACCGCCGCAAATTGTCGGGCGGTGGCGGCAACACCGAAAGAGTTAAACGATGTGAGTGGAAATTCGCGCAGAAAGTGCATCGGTCGCGGCGTCGCTAGGGCGTGAGCCCTGCGGGAACGCCGTTCGGGAACGCGCTCTTCAGCTTGGCGTTGATTTCCTCAATGCGATGCGGCGGGCTCGGGTGCGAGCTTTGAAACTCCGGCTGCCGCGAGCCACCACTGGCTTTTTCAAGAATCTGCATCACGCGAATCATGGCGCGCGGATCGTAGCCCGCTTCGGCCATCAAACGCAGCCCGAGCGCGTCGGCTTCAAGCTCATCATCGCGGCCGTATTTCATCATCGTCATCTGGCCGACCACCTGGCCGATTTGCGCAGCGCTCATGGAGCCAGAACCCATCGCAAACGCGCCGGTGAGTCCCTGCGTCAACTGGTCTTTGGCAATGTGCTCCGCACTGTGGCGCGCCAGCACGTGACCGACTTCATGACCCAACACGCCCGCGAGTTGTCCCTCAGTTTCAAGCTTGGACAGCAAGGCCATGGTGATGAACACCTGACCGCCGGGTAGCGCAAACGCGTTCACCGTGCGCGGGTCGGCCAGCGTGTGAAATTTGAATGGATAGCCCGACTTTGCGGCCACTGATTGCGCCACCACCTTGGCACCGACCTGCGACACCAGCGCCCGCGCCCGCGCGTCCTGCGCGAGCCCGCCCATCTGCTGCGCCATTTGTGGTGCTGACTGCAGGCCCATCGCAACCTCGTCTTTGGGCGTCATGCCTGCGACGTGCTGCTTCTCACCCGTGATGGGATTAACCGAGGACGAGCCAAAGTACGAAAACAATGAAAACGCCGCGACCAGCAGCGCAATGATCAATTGCATTTTGTTCATGCGATTGCTCCTTAATTGCGGTAAATTGAGCGACGGTCACGGTCACGCTCAAGCGATTCGTAAATGCCGCCACATAGCGCACCAAACACCACGTGCAGCGCGACCATGAACCAGCTTCGGTAGAAATAAAACTCAGGGAAGAACCGGCTCATTGAATAGGTGTTGATAGCGTACAGCGCCAGGCCGAACAATCCGCCGCCAATGAGCCCCACCCAGAAGCCCCAGCGGTGCAGCGTAAACGAGATGATGAAGGCGAATACCAGGCCGAGGACGAGATGCACGGCAATGCCCACGCCGAGCGCCGTACCGGCAGACGTCACATCAGTGTCAAGGGCGCTGCGTCCGAGCACGATGGTGGCGAGCAATCGTGGCAAACCGAGTGCGTTTTCGTGCAGGTATTGCAACGCTGCCATGCCCAGCAACAAGCTGATGATGGCGGCAAGAAGGCCGGCAATAGTGGCCGCGCGTTTATCCATGCTGCTATTTCCTCGAATCGAGCCAGTGAAGGCGTATTTTTATGGGACTTTTGTAAGGGGGATTGTAAGCTCGCGCTTCGCCCTCAGACTAAGAGACTCAAGCAATGATGTGGAGCAAGATGATGGGATTTTTCGGAAAATCAAGTGCGATGGTGAGCAAGGCCGATGCGTTGCCGGGTCGCACGCAGCGCATGGTCGTGCCACGCAAACATTTCGCCAACGGCCACGACATCATCGCGCCCTTCCCCGAGGGCATGCAGCTGGCGCAGTTTGCCATGGGCTGTTTCTGGGGCGCAGAGCGCGAATTCTGGGAGCAAGCGGGCGTGTATTCCACCGCGGTGGGCTACGCGGGCGGCTACACGCCGAATCCAACCTACAACGAAACCTGCACCGGGCAAACCGGCCACACCGAAATTGTGCTCGTCGTCTATGACCCAGCCCAAGTGAGCTACGAGCAACTGCTGAAAGTGTTCTGGGAGGCTCACGACCCGACACAGGGCAATCGCCAAGGCAACGACACCGGCAGTCAGTACCGCTCGGCGCTTTATTGCTACACGCCAGAACAGCGCGCGGCGGTTGAGTTGTCAAAGGCGCAGTTTCAGGCGGCGCTGACGGCGCGTGGCCTCGGTGCGATCACCACCGAGATTCTGGGCGGTAAACCGGGTGAGCCAACGCCGGAGTTTTTCTACGCCGAGGAATATCACCAGCAGTATCTGGAGAAAAATTCCGGCGGATATTGTGGCTTGGCTGGGACGGGTGCGGTGTGTCCGTTGCCTACCGGGGCGAAAGTTATCGCTTAAACAGCTTTTGGCTCAGTGCCCCTGCTAATATGGGCTAAGCACGGTTATTTTTGATAGTTGGTTTACGTCTGAATCGGCTGCTAGCCCAATTAAAATAAGCGTTTTAGCTGAAAGCTGTTTGTGGCTAGAACGGCGATACGTTTCTTCGTTAAAACGATCCAGCGCAAGGGTTAACACCAATCGTCGCGCCTGACGTGTCAGCGTTAGACTGATTTTGGTGCTGCCGTACAACTGGCGCACCATTCTCGCGCACCACAGCGCACCCTAATCGCAACACACGTACGGAGACACTCCTATGCACCCTCAATCGACGCTGCGGCTTTCAGCCCTCGCCCTGGCAATCACCACGCTGCTTAGCGCCTGTGGTGGGTCGGATGACACCGTCGCTAACCCGCCGCCGCCCGTCGCCGTCGCCGAGGAGACGCGCCCTCAGGACACGCGTGTGTTCGCCCCCGCCGCGCCCAACGCCACGACGTTTGACGCTATGGCCGCTGCGGTCACCGACACGGTCGTCATGAGCACGACCAGCCGCTGGGCAGGCGTGTTGAACGGAGCCGCATATCAAGTGGAAGTGCCTGCCAACTGGAACGGCAAGCTGGTGATGTATGCGCATGGTTACGCAGGCACCGGTGCGGCACTGGGGGTTGCGCCACCGTCGATTCGCCGCTACCTGATTCAAAACGGCTACGCCTGGGCCGCGTCAAGCTACGCCAAAAATTATTACGATGTGCGCGCTGGCGTCGAAGACACCAATGCGCTGGCCAATCAGTTCGTTGCCATCGCTGCAAAAAATACGCGCACCTTGGTTGCACCCAGCAAGATTTACATCACAGGGCACTCAATGGGTGGCCACATCACCGCTGCCGCGATTGAAGACGAGGCGGCTGCCACTGCGGTCAACAAAGTGAAATACGCCGGTGCGGTGCCTATGTGCGGCGTGGTGGGCGACACCGAGCTGTTCAACCAGTTCGCCGCGATGCAGGTCACCGCCCAAGCGCTGGCCGGGTTGCCGAGCTACCCGACCAACAAATGGTCCGAAATCAGCACACTGGTCACCAACACGTTGTTCACCACCTTCCCATCGACGCCTACGGCCAAGGGCCAGCAGTATTTGTCGGTGCTGCAAAACATCACCGGTGGGCCGCGTCCGATGTTCAATCTGGGCATTGCCTTCGGTGGCAGCTTTCCGTCGGCGTATGGCACCTTTGGCTCCGACGGCACGGTCACCGGTATCCTGACCAAAAACGTGCTCGATACCAATGCCTACACGTACGTCATTGACGGCGATGTGGCGGGCAGTGCAGCACTCAATGCTTCGGCATTGAAGCTGACGGCGGTGGCCGACGCGAACCGCCTGCGTACCGACGGCTTGCGTTGGATCCCCAAAGTCAACGGTGAGTTCAAAATTCCCGTGGTTACCATCCACACGTTGGGCGATTTATTCGTGCCGTTCAGCATGGAGCAAACCTACCAAAAACGTGTCGCTGCCAAGGGCAATAGCGCGTGGCTGGTGCAACGCGCCATTCGCGGCGTCAGCCACTGCGATTTCACGGTCGCCGAGCAGGTGGACGCGTTTGATGCCATGATCAAGTGGGAAAGTACAGGCGTCAAACCGACCGGGGATGACGTCGTGACGGCTGCCGTCGTCGCAGCACCGTCTTACGGCTGCACGTACACCAAAAACACGCTAGGCCCGGATGAGAGCAACACCGTAAAGGCGCTGCGCCCGGCGACGCTTGCGAACTCGGCGGCCTGCCCTTAATCGCGTTGCGCAAGAGGAGGTAAAAAGGGAGGCTTCGGTCTCCTTTTTTTATCCGCGTCAAACCACTTTACACGCGTCTTTCCTGCTCAACTGCGCCTCCACTCGATGCACAATTCTCCTGAAATAACGGCACCCTCCCTTCAAGCACCGCGATCCGCAAACGGCCCCGTCAGCGACATTCGCATCGGCATCGACCTCGGCGGCACCAAGATCGAGGCGGTGGCGCTGGCGGCCGATGGCACAGTGGCCTGGCGCGAGCGGGTGCCTACGCCCAAAGCCTCGGCTGAGGATATTTACGACGCGATTACCGGGTTGGTGGTGCGCTGTGAAGCGGCGCTCAACAACACCGCTAGCGTCGGCATCGGCACGCCCGGCTCGTTGTCGCCAAAGACCGGCCTATTGCGCGGATCAAACACGGTCGTGCTGAACGGCGAGCCAGTCAGGCAGGCGCTGGAAGCACGACTCAAGCGCGAGGTGCGCATGGCCAACGACGCCAATTGCTTCGCGCTGTCAGAAGCGGTGGATGGCGCGGGCGCGGGCGCGGTCAGCGTGTTCGGGGTCATTCTAGGCACCGGCGTGGGCGGCGGTGTGGTTATCAACGGACAGATTGTTAACGGCCTGCACGCGATTGCGGGCGAGTGGGGTCACAACCCATTGCCCTGGCCGACCGCCGACGAGCTGCCGGGCACGCGCTGCTATTGCGGCAAACCCGGTTGCATCGAGACGTGGCTTTCAGGGCCCGGGATTGCGGCGCACTTCGCAGGCGGCAGCACACCCACCACGGAAATCGTGCAACGGGCGGCGGCGGGCGACGAGTTGGCGGAGACTTACTTACAACACGTCGAAGACCGTTTGGCGAGGGCGCTAGCGACGATCATCAACGTGCTCGACCCGGACGTGATCGTCCTTGGCGGTGGCGTTTCGAACATCGAACGGCTCTACGAAAACGTACCGCAACTATTGCCGAAATACGTGTTCAGTGAATTCGTAGAGACGAAAATCGCGCGCAATGTGCACGGCGATTCGGGTGGAGTTCGGGGGGCTGCGTGGCTTTGGTAGATGCATCAGCTTTCTACTGAAATTGCCGTTGCGTTTGGGCTTAGATAGCAATTTAGCAGAAACTCGATAAACGCCATAAACGCTGGCTTTACCTCAGTCAGTCAGCGGTTGCAGCTCAAAGCTGTAGATAAAAATAGGTTTAGTAGGAGCGGTGAGAGCCGCGAAGAAGCGTCCACAAGCCAACGCGGGATGGCGGCGAAGGCTGCGGCTCCCAACCGCCGCTAATGCTTGTCGCTTTTAGCAATAGCCAGCAATCGCGCCAGCTCCGCCGGATGATTGACCAGATTGGCTTTGTGCCAGCGGCCAATCACATACATAAATCCGGCGACCAACAGCCCAAATATCGCAACAGTGACGTAGACGGACAAGTCTAGGCTGATCATCAAGGTATAAAAGCCACCCAGCGCCAGAATCGCCGCCTGCTCGTTAAAGTTTTGCACGGCAATAGAGCGACCGGCACCCATCAGCATGTGGCCGCGATGTTGCAGCAACGCATTCATCGGCACCACCAGATAGCCGCCAATGCCGCCAAGCAGAATCAAAAACGGTACGGCAACCCACAGATGGGTGATGAAGATCATCGCCGCCACCGCGAGGCCCATGCCGATGCCCAGTGGAATGACGTTGGTTGCCCGGTCAAGCGAGCAGCGCATCGACGCATACACGGCGCCCGCCGCCGTACCAATACCCACCACGCCGACTAGCGTGGTCGCTTCGGTCACACTGTAGGACAGCGCGGTTGCCGCCCATGCGATGACGATAACTTTCAAGTTGCCAGCGGCACCCCAAAATAGCGTTGTTGTAGCCAGTGAAATTTGTCCCAGTTTGTCTTTCCATAACCGCGCGGTGCAATTCCAGAATTCAGGAAGCAAATGGGTCGCGTTGGGTATCGGCTGCATCGCCACACCAGTGTGTGGGATGCGCAGGTTGAATCCTGCCGCGACGACGTAAACCGCGATCATGCAGGCGATCGCCGCCTCTGGCGCGGTGGCGATATCAAAGTCGAGCATGGGGAAGTCAAGATCCAGCAGCCAGTCACCAATTTTGGGGCCGACCAGCACGCCGCCAAGCACATTGCCCATGATGATCGAGAGAATGGTCAGACCTTCGATCCAGCCGTTGGCTTTGACCAATTGCGACGGTGGCAGCAGCTCGGTGAGGATGCCGTACTTGGCCGGTGAATACGCAGCAGCACCCAAACCTACCACCGAATACGCCAACAGCGGATGCGTCCCGAACAGAAGCGCCAGACAGCCAATCACTTTGATCGAATTGGACACGAACATCACTCGCCCCTTCGGGAAGCGATCTGCAAAAGCGCCTACGAACGGGGCCAGAAAGACATAGAAAAAAGCAAACAGCGGAACCAGTGCTGCACCCTGCCAGGCGGCTGCGCCGTCATAACGAAGCAATTGGTAAGCCGCCACAAAAAGCGCGTTATCAGCCAGCGAGCTGAAAAACTGCGCTGCCATGATCGTGTAAAACCCTCGCTGCATGCGCTACTCGTTTCCTGCTTTTTTTGTTAGCTTGGTCTGGGCCCAGGCTTGTCGTGGGAGCCTCCCGCCACGAACGCGCTGCAACATGAAAACTGATACAGCGACCTATGTCCAAAGAGTAGCATAGGATTTAAACACCTACGTGATTGCCCACTGACCCATGCCCCGCCCCATCCTTGCCACAATCGATAGCGCAGCACTGACGCACAACCTCGCGCTTGCCGCGCAATTGATATACGGCGCGCGCGTTTGGGCGGTGATCAAGGCGGACGCGTATGGTCACGGCATTGCCGTTGCTGCAACCGCGTTTGCCGCAGCCGATGGACTCGCGCTGATCGAAATTGAAAACGCAATTCGGCTACGCGAGCTGGGCTGGAAGAAACCGATTTTGCTGCTCGAGGGCTGCTTCTCTGACGTCGACTGGCACGCCGCCGCCGAACATCGGTTGACCTGTGTGATTCATTCCGACGAGCAGTTGAGTGAGTTTGAAGCGACGCCGTTGTCACGCAAGCTCGACATTTATCTCAAATTCAATACCGGCATGAACCGGCTCGGCTTCCGCGTTGATCGGGCGCGCGATCTGGTGGCCCGTCTGGCGCTGAATGTGGGCGTGGGCGAGATCACATTGATGACGCACTTCGCGCGGGCCGATGAAGCGGGCGGCCATCTTGAGCAGTTGCGCCTGTTCAACGAGGCCACCACCGGACTGCCCTACGCGCGCTCCCTGGCCAACTCAGCCGCCTGCTTCGACTTTGACCGTGTTGGCGGCGCTGCAACGGCCACCAGCAACGACAGCGCCCGCCCCGGCATCATGCTGTACGGGGCAACTCCTTTTACGCACTTGTCCCGCAGCGCCGCAGCGCTCAAGCTCAAACCGGCGATGACGCTGACGACCGAAGTCATTGGCGTGCAAACGCTGACTGTTGGGGACGCCGTGGGCTATGGCGCCACCTACACGGCGACCCGCGCAGAGCGCGTCGCCGTCATCGCATGCGGTTACGCGGACGGCTACCCGCGCAGCGCCGGCACCGGCACGCCGATCATCGTTGCCGGCACTCGAACGCGGGTGGTCGGACGCGTTTCCATGGACAAAATCACGGTTGATGTCACGGACATACCGCTCGCTCGTGTTGGTAGTGCGGTTGAGCTATGGGGCGCGCAGCTGCCCGTCGACGAAGTCGCCAACGCGGCCGGAACGATTGGCTACGAGCTATTGACGGCAGTCGCACCGCGCGTGCACCGCAGTGTGATCTAGAGCCGCCGCCCTACCCCGCCAGGGCGTTGTCAACCCTCGGTACAATCAGAGCGTTTAAGCGGCGCACTGTGACTGGCGGTGTTTTGCTGCACTACAGGCAAATCCAGCTCAACAAAATCGTCACCCCGGGCATTACCGGTTTTCCACACACGAGGACTATTAACCACATGAACAAAATTTACGCACTGCTCGCAGCATTCCTGCTGGCCGGCTCGGCCTTCGCCACGGTCAATATCAACACCGCCACGCAATCGGAACTCGAAGCGCTGCCGGAAGTCGGCCCTGCTCGCGCCAAAGCGATCATCGACTACCGCGCCAAAAATGGCCCGTTCAAGTCGAACGAAGACTTGATCAAAGTTGAAGGCATCGGCGACAAAAACTTTGTCGGCATGAAGGACAAAATCGCGACCTCCGGCCCGACCAAAATCGACTGGAAAACCGAAGCCAAGAAAGAAGCCGCACCTAAAGCTGATGCTGCTAAAACCGCTGCACCTGCTGCCGACGCTGGCAAAAAAGACGCACCGAAAGCTGACGCCGGCAAACCTGCTGCACCTGCCGCCGCTGCTCCAGCTCCAGCCAAAGACGCGCCCAAAGCCGCTGCACCTGCTGCCGCCAAAGAGGCCCCGAAAGCTGCTGACAAGCCAATGACCAAAGAGGAAAAGGCTGCTGCTGACAAGGCCAAGAAAGACGAAGCGAAAAAAGCCAAGGCAGAAGCCAAAGCCAAGAAAGAAGCTGACAAAAAAGCCAAAGCTGAAGAAGCTAAAGCTAAAAAAGAAGCTGACGCTAAAGCAAAAAAAGACGCAGAAGCCAAGAAAAAGGCGGATGCTGCCAAAGCTAAAGAAGCTCCTACAAAAGACGCACCGAAAGCTGATGCTCCAAAAGCAGAAGCCAAAAAAGACGACACCCCTAAGAAGCCCTAGGCTTCCTTCGCTGTCCAGCAAAAACCCCGCTCTAGCGGGGTTTTTCATTGCTGCCGCGCAAACCGGCAATACGTTGATAATTTGAGTTGTCCCTTTTACTTATCGGTTCGCGCCCCCAATTCAGACAGCATGTATCCCACCATCGACTCCACCATCGGCAACACGCCGCTCGTTCGCCTGCAACGCCTCCCGAAAATGTTTGGCGTGCCGGACAGTACGGTCATCCTCGGCAAGCTCGAAGGCAACAATCCAGCAGGCAGCGTCAAGGATCGCCCCGCGTATTCGATGATCGTCGAAGCGGAAAAGCGCGGCACCATTAATCCGGGTGACACGCTGATCGAGGCGACCTCGGGCAACACTGGCATTGCGCTCGCGATGGTTGCCGCCATGCGTGGCTACAAGATGCTGCTGGTGATGCCCGAGAATCAGTCCATCGAACGCCGCCAGTCCATGAAGGCGTACGGTGCCGAACTGATTCTGGTATCGAAGGAAAAAGGCATCGAGGGCGCGCGTGATCTCGCCGTGGAGCTGGAGCAGCAGGGCAAAGGCCGGGTGCTGGATCAGTTCGCCAACCCTGACAATCCGCTGGCGCATTACACCGGCACCGGCCCCGAAATCTGGCGACAAACGGGTGGTCGCGTGACTCATTTCGTGAGCGCGATGGGCACTACCGGAACCATCACTGGCATCTCGAATTACCTCAAAGAACAAAACGAAAACATCGTGATCGTCGGCGCGCAGCCGACGGACGGTTCAAG
>JANXNO010000348.1 GCA_025354075.1 Burkholderiales bacterium
GACGGCTTGCCAACGTAGAACATACGACTGGTGTCGCCGAAGTAGCCATTGACGATCATGGCAACGTCGATGTTGACGATGTCGCCGTCCTTCAATTTTTTGTCGCCCGGAATACCGTGGCAGACGACGTGATTGACGGAGGTGCAAATCGATTTCGGGAACGGCGTATGACCGGGCGGCGTGTAGTTCACGTTGGCCGCGATGCCTTTTTGCGTATCGACCATGAACGAATGACACAGCGCATCCAGCTCGTTGGTCGTCGCACCGATCTTCACATAAGGCGTGATGAAGTCGAGAATCTCTGCGGTCTGACGACCGGCTTCGCGCATGCCCGCGATGTCTTCCGCGGTTTTGATATTGACAGACATCAGTCGTTACGCAACAAGTCGTTGATGCTCGTTTTTGAGCGGGTTTGCGCGTCAACCTGTTTGACGATGACGGCGCAGTAGAGACTGTATTTGCCGTCGGCAGATGGCAAGTTGCCAGCGACCACGACCGAGCCCGAGGGGACGCGACCATAGCTGACCTCACCCGTAGCACGGTTGTAAATCTTGGTGCTCTTGCCGATGTAGACGCCCATGCCGAGCACGGAGTTTTCTTCGATGATGCAGCCTTCTACCACCTCGGAGCGGGCACCGATGAAACAGTTGTCTTCGATGATGGTCGGGTTGGCCTGCAGCGGTTCCAGCACGCCGCCGATGCCCACGCCGCCCGACAAATGCACGTTTTTGCCGATCTGCGCGCACGAGCCCACTGTCGCCCAGGTATCAACCATCGTGCCTTCGTCAACGTACGCACCGATGTTCACAAACGATGGCATCAGAATCACATTTTTGGCGAGGTAGCTACCACGACGCGCAACGGCGGGCGGCACGACGCGAACGCCGGTCGCCGCGATTTGCTCCGCGCTCAGGTGCGCAAACTTGGTTTGCACCTTGTCATAGAACGCGAGGTCTCCCGCACTGATGATCGCGTTGTCCTGGAGGCGAAATGACAGCAGCACCGCTTTCTTCAGCCACTGGTGCGTCACCCATTCGCCGTCGATTTTTTCGGCGACTCGCTTGCGTCCCTTATTCAAGTCGCTGATGACCGATTCAACCGCATCGGAGATTTCTTTAGGGGCGCTGGCTGGCGAGAGCGTCGCCCGATTTTCCCAGGCGGCGTCAATGATATTTTGTAGGGCTTCGGACATTTTTTCTTCTACTGAATTAACTGAAAAGCGTTACTGAAAGTCGTTACACAAATGCGCTATGCCGCGACGCTCACGCGCGCAGCACTGTGACTCAAAAACTGGCAGATTCGGGTGACAGCTTCGTGGCATTCTTCGAACTCGGAAACGAGCGCAATGCGGATGTAGCTGCGCCCCGGATTGATGCCGTTGGCAGCAATCCGCGACAGATACGAGCCAGGAATGACGGTGACGCCGGTGGCTTCAAACAGGTCGCGGGTGAAGGCTTCGTCGTCGCCACCAAATTGCTCAGGAATGGGCACCCACCAATAAAACGCTGCCTCGGGAATGGTGACCGGTACATACTTGGCGAGGAGGGGCGAGAGCTCGCGAAACTTCTTCGCGTACTCCGCGCGATTGGCCACCACATGCGCTTCGTCGTTCCACGCTTTGATACTGGCCACCGCAACGATGCCCGACATGGCTGAACCATTGAACGAGCGCAGGTGCAGGAAGCTGGCAATCAATGCCGCGTCACCCGCGACAAAGCCGGATCGCAAACCGGGCGCGTTTGAGCGCTTGGACAGGCTGCCCATCGCCACCAGCCGTTTGAAATCAGCGCGACCGAGTTCCGCGGCGACCTGCAACGCACCATGCGGCGGCTTGCGTTCGTCAAAATAAATTTCGCTGTAGCACTCATCGGCCAGCAGCACACAGCCGTAGCGATCACTTTGTTCAAACAACCATTTCCAGCGGGCGCGCGTCGTGATCACACCGGTCGGATTGTCGGGGGAGCACACGATCACCAGCTGTACGTCACGCCACACGGCGTCTGGAATTTCGTCCCAGGCGTATTCACCGCGTTTCGCGTCGAAATTAACGTAGTGCGGGGTGGCTCCGCAAAGTGTTGCCGCTGCCTCGTAGACCATGTAGAACGGGTTGGGCACCAGCACCAGCGGACGAGTGGCTGTGGCATCAATGACTGTTTGGGTAAACGAGTAAATCGCCTCTTTGGTGCCCACCACTGGCAGCACCTGCGTCTCAGCGTCGAGCGCTGGAAGAGCGAAACGTTGCTTGACCCAGTTCGCGATGGTTTGCCGCAATGCGATGGTGCCTTTGATCGGCGGATACTGGGCGAGGCTGTCGGTGTTTTGGCCGATGGCTTCACGAATAAACGGCGGCGTTGGATGCTTTGGCTCACCGATCGATAGATTGATGGGTTTCATGTTTGAGGCCGGCGTTACGCCTTGCAGCAGTCGGGCAAGTCGTGTGAACGTGAATTCGTTAAGTTTGGCGAGATAGGGATTCAAGGCAAAATCGCTGTTCCCGTCCAGAAAAATTTCCAGCGAAACAACGAACAGTGAGGCACATGGCAAAGAGCAATTATAGGCTGGAGCAGGCGGCAACAGCTATGGCGGCGTTGACTGCTGCGGCGCTCGTCGGCTGGGCCATTGCGCTGTTGCTCGGCTTGTGGGGAGACGCACAACTGGCGAAACTGCCACCGTGGAAACCGTTCGCTTTGCTGCCGCCAAAAATTGATGCAGTGACCGCTTCAAGCCCGGTGGTGGCGGGCAGTTCGCGGCTGGTCGGCGTGGCCGGTGATCGCGCGTATTTCATGACCGGAAGCGGTACGGCGTCGCGCTCGCTGTCGTTGGCGGCGGGCGACGCGTTGCCGTCAGGCGAAAAAATTGTCCGTGTGGAACGCGACGCCGTGGTGATGCAGGCGGGCGGGCAGGAATCGCGGGTCACCGTGTTTGGCATTCGCGCCGACCCAGTGAAGAAGACGCCTTTGGCCGGCGCTGGCAGCCCCGTAGCCCCGAACTGTCGACTGACTGGCGCGGATCGGAGTGCTGCGATTTTTATCGATCCGAATATGGCGAAGGCGCTCAGCACCGAGCGCGCGACATTTGCGCGCATGTTTGATCCGCAGCCAGGCTTGGGTGGTGCAGGTGGCATTCGCGCCAAAGGGACAGGCGGCACCACCGCCATGTTTGCAATTCTTGATGGAGACGTGTTGCTGCGTGCCGATGGTGCGCCGATCAGGTCGTCGGACGCGATCATTACCGACGTGTTGGCACGCGTTGAACGGGGCAGTTCGGTAGTGGTCGAGGGCGAGCGCGGCGGCGCGCCGAGGCGCTGGGTTTACGCGCCTGCGGGTTGCGCTCAGTCGTCAATAGACGCTAAAAGCTCGAGCAAATCCAGCGGCTGATCGATCTCGTGATGTGCGCCCCATGCGCGAGCGACTGCGATATCGGGCACATAGCCGTACTTGGCAAGTATGGGCGTCATACCTGCCGCCAGGCTCGCTTTAACGTCACTCTCACCGTCGCCGACAAACCAGCAGCAGGTGGCGTCGAAGCCAGCGTTAGCCGCAGCACGCAGCAGCGGCGCGGGATGGGGCTTGGGTGTGGGGGTGCTGTCGCCGCACATCACAACCACGGGGTTAAACGCGCGATCACGCAGCAACTCAAAAATCATCGGCTCGGCCAGCCGCGAGTGTTTGTTGGTGACGATGCCCCA
>JANXNO010000403.1 GCA_025354075.1 Burkholderiales bacterium
GAACCTGGTCGAGATCCCAAAAATTCTCTCCGCGAATGTCGAATGCGTGTCGCTCGATTTCACGCCAAAAGGCTGGCATCTCGATCTGGATCGCCTGCTCGCCGCGCTCACGCCGGACACCAAAATGTTGATGGTGAATTCGCCAAACAATCCCACCGGCTGGACGCTCACAAGAGACGAACAAAAAGCGATTCTGGAACGCTGTCGGCAACACGGCATCTGGCTCTTGTCGGACGATGCGTATGAGCGCTTGGTGTTCGACGAAACGGGTTGCGCGCCTTCATTTTTCAACATCAGCGACGCGAACGATCGCCTAGTCAGCGCGAACACATTTTCCAAGTCATGGCTCATGACCGGCTGGCGTTTAGGCTGGCTGGTCGCGCCCGCGCCGTTCATCGAGCAGCTCGGCAAAGTCATCGAATACAACACGTCGTGCTCGCCGGTTTTCATCCAGCAGGCAGGCAACGCAGCGATCACCCATGGCGACGCGGTCATCGCCCGCACCCAAGCCCGCTTCCGCGCCGCCCGCGACTACCTGTGCAACGCCCTCAACGCGCTACCAGGCGTCCACGCGCCACCACCCCCCGGCGCGATGTATGCGTTTTTCAAAGTGGATGGCGTCTCTGACTCGCTCGCGTTCTGCAAAAAACTGGTCACTGATTTCGGGCTCGGTATCGCACCGGGCGCGGGGTTTGGGGATGAGGGGGAGGGGTTTTTGAGGTGGTGTTTTGCGAGTGAATTGCCGAGGTTGGATGACGGCGTGGAGCGGTTTAAACGAGGGCTGGAAACGCTGCGCTAGGCGCAAGGTTCTGTCCCCTCTCCCCTCGCGGGAGAGGGTTAGGGTGAGGGGGCTCGTGGAATGAAGTGCATTGCATGCCACCGTTCGCCCTGAGCGCAGCGAAGGGTCTGCTGAACGGCGCCTCGCGTTTGCGAAGAGCGCGCTCCATGGCCGCGCGGGGCCAGTCACTTTTGGCAGTTGCCCCAAAAGTAACCAAAAACGCTAGCCCCTGCACCCCGCTTCATCCTGCGGTGCTCGCAACGGGCGGGACGTGTCAACGGCACACGAAAGCTTCGCTGACGCTACGCAGAGTGTGGGGCCGGAACAAATCAGCCGCGCCTTAGCGTGTCTTTAGTTCCGAACTCGTGACACACGGCGCATTTGCGGCTGAAGCCGACCATCCAGTCGCTACCGATCTTGGCGCGTGTCAGGTTGGAACGCGGGCCTGGGTTGCGGTGATGCAATAGCGATCGCTCATCCACTTTTCCATATGAGGTATCCCAAATAACTGCCCACCTTAAAAGAATTTCCGGGGTTCCGGGTTAACTAGACCAGTCCGCTTTCGATCCTAACTAGAAATATGACGAAGGCATACAATGCATATTGTGTTGTCAACTATTCGTTAGGTGATTTTTTATGTCGAACGAAACTCAAGGGTGCCTGCTTGATGGCATTGAGGGCTACGTTTATCCATCCAATCAGAGTCAGCCAGCAGGCACACTTGCTGTGGTGCGGATGTTCAATCCGACTACCCTGGTGCTCGTACTCGGGTCGCCTGCCGATCAGGCAACCTATGCCGCGCAAGGCTTCACCAACCCAACGGTGATTGGGTATGCATATGCAAACTGATTCTCTTCTCCACGCCGCATTGCGCTGGTTATCAATATCCGCGCTCGCCGCAAGCACTTTTTGCGCATCGTTCGCCTCGGCGCAAACCAAATTGAGCTATGCGCGCTATTCCAACGCAATCATGGCGGCAAAGCCGTCGTCCGTGTCCTGCATCTCGCCGATGCAGCCGATGACGGCTGGCCTGCTGGTGGTACATCGTTTCGGGGTTAACGCCCAGTTGCTCGGGATTGAAGAGACCGCTAGCCGGACTGTATTTCGCTTCGAGGCCCGAGCCTTCGATGAGATTCTGATCGGACCAGGCCGCCCTCCTGTCCCGGTGATCGAAGCCTATCGAACATATGTGACGGTGCCTGGCGACGAGTACGAGGTTGTCGCATTCCAATCCAGCGTCGTCGGTGAACGCTTCGCGGACGCCGTGCGTGTGCGTGCGACGAGCAACGGGCGGTGCGCCAATGTGTACAAGGTCGTGGTGACGTCTGGTGACATGCAGGTGACGTCGGCCGGTCAGCCGTTTGCTCTGCCTTCGATCAACGTCACCGTGACGGATATCAGCAACCGCCCGACGCGCGATGCGAGCGTTTCGCTTTCTCCGACCGGTCCGATTCTTTTTTCTGCGCAGGACACGGGCGTGATCGGCCCGCAAACCGCATTGCTGACCGATGTTTCCGGCAAGACGAGCCTTGCGCTCAGTACCGGAAGCCGGTCAGGCGTAGCCCGATTTTTTGTGAACGCGCGTGGCGACGGCGAGGCCATTGTGATGGTTACGCTGATGCAAGCACCGGCTAATGCCATCGTGCGCGACAGCGTGCCAGTGATTGAGTACGCCTATGGCCCTGGCGCACGTTTCCTGACGGTCTCTCCCGCCGTCGTGCGGCAAGCCGACAGCGACGTGAATCTGCCCCTCTTTCGCACTGGCCAGGTATGGCGCGCATTTACGACGCCCGATGCCGTCCCCGGCTTGGCACCGGTGTGCCAGTTTTTCGGGCGACCTAGTTCCAGTGGCGAGGTCACGCACTTTTTCACGGCCAACGTCGAAGAGTGCGCCGCGCTGCGCGCCTATTGGGGCAGCCTACCGCCAGGACAACCCAAGCTCGACTATGAAGGCATCGCGTTCTACGCCGTCGTGTTTGACGCCACCGGCCGCTGCCCCGCCGCGTTTCCGATTCCCGTTGTGCGTTACTTCAACAACGTGTCAACGCCCTCGTCACCGACGCATCGTTACAACGTGGAAGACCCAGCAACCGTGTTCTTTCCTCCCGCCGGAAGCAAGGAAGGCATCGCTTTTTGTACTGACGTAGGCGTCTCGTCTTAAGTGGACGAAATCAAAAGGGAAGCATCCGCAGCGCAGACCGGATGCTTGCAGCCGGGCTCTCGTAGTCTTCATCGCGAAGCGATCAAAGATCAGTTCGAACGCCCCTTCAGCCCGCGCCGAGGAGCGGAGGAACGGGCGGTCGTAGATGCGGCCTCTAGCGCACACTCTGCATAGCGTCAGCGAAGCTTTCGTGTGCCGT